>JAXKHW010000147.1:0-8819 GCA_036549635.1 Collinsella sp.
CCGGCCGAAAGACCCAAGCGCACAACATCGATCATCTCGGACACTTCGCCGAGCGAAACTCGCGCCGGGCCGCCCGCTCCAACCGCGCCCTTCACTCGCGCGGTCAGGGCATCGGCCACCGAGCGACCCGCGGCAGCGACCCGCACCGCCTCGCGCTTGCAGGCCCCTGCGATCTTGCGCGCATCCGCCCGATCCAAACCCGTCGCGACAAATACACTCAGGGCGCACAGGCAAGCCGCAACTGCAACTGGGGCGCTCATAGCTCCACCCTCATAATGCGCCGGATAACCACCAAGGCAACGACGTTGAGGGCAAGGCCCAGCACCATAGCGCCTGCACCGGCAGGCGTCGCGAGACCGCGACGAAAATCTGCCGAAAGCAGCGCCAGCACCGCGCACATGCCTGCCGGCATCGCCGCGACCATATGCGCCGACATGCGAGCCTGCGACGTCTTGACATCCAGGCGGCGCTTGAGCTCAATGCGCTCCCCTACCATGCTCGACGCCTCGGACAGCAAGTCGGCAAGCGGAGCGCCGGTGCGCTGTGACACCTTAAGCGCCAAGGTCACAAGCGAAAGACCGGGGGCGTCGATGCGCACGAGCAAGTCATCGAGCGCGTCGGTCGCCGAGATACCGCAATCGATCGCCGCCGCCACCCGCAAAAACTCGGTATGCACCGGTTCTTGCGCATGAGCGCCCACAAAGCGCATGCCCTGGGCCAGCGAATGTCCCGAGGCAAGCGACATGGAAAGTGCGGTAAACGCCTCGGGCATGGCCTCTTCTGCATCGTGTTGCTCGCGCCGGCTCTCAAAGCCATCCCGAGCGGCGCCAGCGGCAATCGGAGCAACAAGTCCCAAGGCAAACCCGAGGGGCGATAACGACACCATCGTTAGCAAAACGCAGCAGACACCGCTCGATAGCAGCAGAAACGCCAAACGCTCCGAAGCATCCTCGATCACGAGGCCAAGGCGACGCGCCGGAGCCAGCGATGCCCACGAACGGGCAATCTTTTTCAGCAGATCGTTTTCCACCAACTCACGCGGCAGCTTCTCTGCCACCGTCTCGAACGCCTGACGCGCCAGCTCCGCCGGCGGCACCTGCGGCACACGAGGTTCCGCCCCGCACGCCGTCGCGACAGAAAACCCTGCCAAACCCCCTACGACGAGGGGCACAGCGACCTCCATTCGTCCACCTCCTCTTGTGTGAGCGTCCCCGACCGCAGGCCTTCTGCGATAAACGGCGGCTCGCGGTCAAGCGTCCAGGTGCGCTCGGCGGCATCGAAAGTCACATAGCGCTCGAGCTCTACGCCGCCCGACGCGGCGCGACGCACCCCCGAATACGAGGAGACGAAGCGCCTGCCATCGGCGTGGCGCTCGGACATCACGATGCCGTCGAGCGCCATGGCAATCTGCTCCTCGATGAGCTCGCTCGGCAGATCGATGCCATAACGTGCAAGCAACGTCAGACGCACCACGGTCTCCTGCTCGGAACCCGCATGAAGCGTGGTGAGCGACCCGTCGTGGCCCGTGTTCATGGCCTGCAACATGTCGCAGCACTCGGCACCGCGCACCTCGCCCACCACGATGCGGTCGGGGCGCATGCGCAGGGCATTGGTCACCAGGTCGCGGATCGTCACCGCGCCCTCGCCCTCAATTGAAGCCTCGCGCGCCTCTAGACGCACCACGTGCGGATGATGCGCAAACTTGAGCTCGGCAGAGTCCTCGATCGTCACGATGCGCTCGCCGGTGGAAATCTCACATGACAACGCGTTGAGCAGGGTGGTCTTACCAGATCCCGTGCCTCCCGCAACCGCCAGGTCCTGTCGCAGCGACACCGCGCACGACAACAGCTGCGCATACCAAAGCGGCAGCGACCCCAGCCCCACAAGCTCGTCCAGCGAGCAGATGCGGTCCGAGAACTTTCGGATGGTGAGAATCGGTCCGTCAATCGCCACAGGCGGAATCACCGCGTTGACGCGATAGCCCGTTTTGAGGCGGGCGTTGACGATGGGGCTGCGCTCGTCGATACGGCGGCCAAGTGGCGAGATGATGCGGTCGATAAGCACACGGATCTGTTCATCATCCTCAAACGCATGCTCGATGGGGTGCAAGACGCCGCCGCGTTCAAAGAAAGCCGAGCGGCAGCCGTTGATCATGATCTCGGTAACGGTGTCGTCCTCGATGAGCGGCTGCAACGGCCCCAGGCCCACTACGTCATCCAAAATCTCGTCGATGATGGTCTCGCGCTCGGTCGTCGCGAGATCGGTCGGTTCCTCAACATTGAGCGCCGCCTCCACCGCGGGACGCAATTCCGAGCGGGCAAGTGCCGGGTCGATATAGGCGCTGATACGCGCCACTTCGTCGTAACCCATGCGGTCCATCACGGCGCGCTTGGTGCGTCGTTTCACCGCGCGGCGACGCCCCGCATCTACAGGCGCTGCCCCCGCTGCAGCGCCGGCAGCCTTAATCCTCGTTTGCAGGCTCATCGCTGATCACCCTCGCGCGACCAGGGAAGGCGGATACGCGGGCGTTCGGTGCGCGTTGCACGGTCGGCGACCATATCGCTCCAAGGGCCGACGGCGCACCCCAGTTCCACGAGCATCTCGCGCGTGGCCTCGCGCACGCTGGTCGCAAAAGCGCTGGTCTGCCCCACTGCCTCATCAGCGCGCCCAAACGCCATGAGCGCGGCGAGATCCTGCCCGCCATCGGCGATACGAATCTTGGAGCTCAACGCACAGGCAATCTCAAAGCGCATGGCGACGTCCTCGTCTGCCCCGCGCGCACCGAACCGGTTGAACACGGCGCTCATGCGCGTGCGCGGCACACCTACTCGACTTGCCAGTTCAATGACGCGCGACGCCGATGTCGCGGACGACACCGCAGCATCGCCAACGATCAGGCAGCGGTCGCTCGCCGCCACCGCAGCCGCCACGGCGTCGCCCCAAAAGACCGAGGTATCGATAAAGACTACGTCGGATTCGCGACGCAAAACATCAAGCAGTAGCTCCACCGGACGTGCCATGAGCTCGGCTTGCTCGGGCGCCGCAACGGGACCCCAGAGCGTAACGCCTGGCGCCACGCGCATCGATGTGGCTACGATATCCGGCTCGGTGAGCGCGCCCGCCGCCGGCTCGATAAGTGCCGCCATATCGCGCGGAGCATCGACGCCTAACAAGTCGTAAAGGTTTCCAAACATCAGGTCCAGGTCGAGCACGGCGGCACGCAAGCCCAACAGCGACGATGTGTGTGCCATGGTGGCAACGATCGTCGACTTGCCGCAACCGCCCGAACCCGAAATGGCGCAGATGACCGGAGCTCGATGCTGCGGAGCGACAGCGTCTGCCGGCGGCATCGGAGGCGGCGGGGCGGGCGTCGGCGACAGCGTCCCCGTCTCCCCCGCCGCAACCACACGCTGCGTCCAAGCCGGCATGGCAGCTTGTTCGGTCTGCAAGGCAGGCTCGTTCTGTGCAATCTGCTCATGCTGCATCAGCGACAACTCGCCGCACCCGGCAAAGCCCTCAACTTCGTCGAGTTCATCCGCCAGATTCACGCCGTGCACGTATCCCATATCTACAGCCGGGGAGTCGCCAGCATGCTGTGCCGGCCCTCCAGCGTCATCGTATACAAGGGGGTTCCGGGGGCGCCGACCATGCTCGGCTTCCGCTTTTCCATAATCATCAACACGCGGGCCTCTTGTAGCGCGAGGCGCCCCGGGTTCCCTATCAACAAAAGCATCGGGCTCAATCGTCATGCGCCGATCGGAATCAACCGCTCCCTCGCCCGCGCGCCCGTTGCCGCATATACTGTGCGCAGCGATGACCTCGGTCGCCCCCGCGCGAAACAGTCCCTCGATATCCGACGGATCGAGCGCTTCTATCAACACGACCACGCGACTCACGCGGCCTTCGGCCGTCAGGCGCGCAACAGTCTTGCGCACATCTTCGGTATCAAACAGAGACGCCGCGATGATGGCAGCTCCGCGACGCGACGGAAACGCCCGCGCCATGGAAACCAGCCCGTCCAGGTCACCCACGCGAAGCACCTGTGCACCCGCGTCACGGCCCTCGACTTCCCGCTGCAACAGCCCGTAATCGCCGCACGCGCAGCACGCAAGCCAGATCGCCTTCATCACTCGTCGCCTCCGCTCTTTTTGCCGCGCGCCGTGGCGGGAATCGTCAAGCTGACCGTTCCCTTGCCCGATGCCCCCAGCAGTTCCTTGACGTCTTCGGGGTCAGCCGCCAGCGTCACCCATTCGATCTTGCCCTCGCGCGTGGCACCGGAATCCTCACTGGTATCGATCACGTACGCGCCGCACAACCGATCGGTTACGCCGTCTTTTTGCACATACACATCCACGTAGCTGCCCACGCCCGTAGCACCGCCGACCGAGTGCTCGGCATCGACCGCCACCGAAACGGCGACCTTGCCCTTAGGCACCTCGAGCTTGTGGCTCTCGGCCTTGGTGTAGACATTGCAGATCACGGCGTTTTTGGGAATACGCGAAGTCGTCACGTCGCCGCGCACCTGGCGCAGCTCGGTCGCCGCGTCACGCGGCAGCAGACTTGTCAGCCATTCCTGGGTTATGACATTGGTCTCATCGAGGGTCTCGCCCACATCGATATCGCGCGCCGCGACGCATACCTCGACGCGATCGCCACCGTACTTGGCCAAGGTCTCAGCCTGGACCTGTTCGGCTTGCGAGCGGATCGACGAGCCGTAAACCATGCAGAGCAGAGCAGCGAGCACGCCCGCGACCAGACTGATGGCGATGCGCTTGCTCTTGTTCACGGCCGCTCCTCTCATGGCAGTGCCGGGCGAATGCCCGTACCACCATTGTCTGGGCGGTCAGAGTGCAAAGCGGCGCAATCGCGATCTTGGTTTTCGATGTCAAACCAATCGCTGACCAAAAGCTGACCAGCCCGTCAAGCTCGTGGCAAGGTTTTGGTCAGCACGTCAACAAACTGCATGTTTCGAGGCTTTTCCGCAGGAAAAAAGCCGTCTCCCGAACAGTTGGGAGACGGCTGTCATAGGAAAAATCAATTACAGATGAACATCGTGATCGAGCATTTGAGCGCTCACGCGCATGGATGACGCCAAGTTTTGGAACGTTTCCAGACGCAGACTGTCGATCTGCCCGGCGTCCTCGGCCTCGCGAACGGCGCAACCCGGCTCATGGGTATGTGTGCAATCGCCAAACCGGCACGCGCGCGATGCCTCGACAATCTCGGGGAAGGCGCGCGCCAGACCCCGCTCGTGACCCACGAGCGGTAGGCTGCGCAGGCCCGGGGCATCGGCGATCACACCGGCGTCGCCCGGCAGCGTCACCATCACGCGCGCGACGGTAGTGTGACGGCCCTGGTCGTCGCGTTCGCGCACACCGCCGGTCGCCAACGTATCGTGGCCCAGCAGTGCATTGAGCAGCGTCGACTTGCCGGCACCCGACTCGCCCAGAATCATGGCGCAGCTCCCGGCAGGCACGCAGGCACGGACCTCGTCTAGGCCGCGGCCCTCGGCAGAGGACGTCACGATCACGCGCACGTCCGGACCCACCAGGCGGCGCACGCGGTCCAGATCGCGCTCGAGCTCCTCGGCATCGCAGCGGTCAGCTTTGGTGAGCACCACCACCGGCTCGGCATCGCAGTCGAGCGCCAACACCAGCGAGCGCGCCACGCGGTCGAGCAGCACCTCACCGGCACCGAGCGCCTGCACGATTAGCACGCTATCCACGTTGGAGCAGAGCACCTGGCGCTCTCCACGGGCACGGCCGCGCCAACGCTCAAAGCTCGTACGGCGCGGCAGCACGCACTCAATCACGCCCATATCGTGCCCGGGAGCGCGGCGCACCGCCACACGGTCGCCCACGGCAGGCAGCAGGACCTCGTCCTCGCCGCGCGACTTGGCAAACCCCACGGCATGCTCGGCACGAAAGGTATCGTCGGCCGTCGCCACCAGCGGAAACCCGCGATCTAAGCGCACCACGGCGCCAAGCTGCATCTGCTCGGGCTCCTCAGCATGTGCGCAAAAGCCGCCAAATGCCGCCTGCTGAGCTTCATCGACCGGCAGGTCATCGAACGCCGGAACATCCTGCAGCGCGTCAAGTCCGGGCACGCTTGCCAGCAGCTCCTCGGCAGACGCGGGGGCCTCGGTCGCAAGCTTCCGACGACGATCGCGCTTAGCCCGCGCCCCCGTCGTCTTCTTCTTCGCTTTAGCCTTAGCCTTGCCCACAAACGCCTCCCAGCACCATAAATCACAACTGGGCAGGTATTTTAAATCAAAAAGAGCTGGCCGGGCAAAGCCCGACCAGCTCACAAACTTTCCCTCAGCCCTTTTCATCCGCACGGGAGAAAAGCCAGCAAGGATACCGCAGGGCCCGCCCGCCGGGAGGGGTTTCCTAAGGGCACATCCCGCAGCCGCAAAGCGGCGAGGACGTGCCCGTGGAAACCCCGCAGGCGGTCGGGCCCGGACAGGTACGTTACTCCTTCTCGACCGCGCGCATGATCGCCTTGTAGATCTCCATAAGCGGGATGATCAGGAAGGCCAGACCCAGCGCGGCAAGAACGCCCTTGAGCTCAAGCGTCACGGGGCCAAAGAACATCTCGGCAAGCGTCGGCTGCACGGTCACGATCACCGTCAGCACCAGTGCCAGCGCGGCGGAAGCCCACAGCCACTTGTTCTGCTTCTTCATGGTGAACAGCGACGCACGACGGCTGCGCATATTGAAGCAGTGGAAAATCTCGACCATGTTGAGCGTGATGAACGCCATCATCACGCCTTCCTCGTCGGCATTGCCGGCGATCATATCGGCGATGTGGATGTAGCCCATGTCAAAGTACACGCCCACAAAGAAGCTCGCCAGCACCAGCACGGTGATGATTAGGCCCTGGACCACGCAGTCCAGACCCATATGTCCGGCAAAGACGCCGTCCTTGGCGTTGCGCGGCTTGCGCTTCATGATGTCGCCCTCGGCATCCTCCATGCCCAGCGCGAGCGCGGGGAAGCAGTCTGTGACCAGGTTCACCCACAGCAGCTGCACCGGCTGGAAGATGGTAAAGCCGATGAGCGTGGCGATGAACACCGAGAAGACCTCGGCAAGGTTAGCCGAAAGCAGGAACTGGATGACCTTGCGGATGTTGTCGTAGATGCGACGGCCCTCTTCGCAGGCACCGATGATGGTAGCGAAATTGTCGTCGGCGAGCACCATGTCGGCGACGTTCTTGGTGACGTCGGTGCCGGTGATGCCCATACCGACGCCGATGTCGGCGCGCTTGATGGACGGGGCGTCGTTGACGCCGTCGCCCGTCATGGCCACGATCTGGTCGCGCGACTTCCAGGCCTCGACGATGCGTGTCTTGTGCTCGGGCTGGACGCGGGCGTACACGCCGTAGTCCTCGATGTGCGCGTCGAGTTCCTCGTCGCTCATGCGATCGAGGTCGGCACCGGTGATGGCATGGCTGCGATCGGTGACGATGCCCAGCTGCTTGGCAATGGCCACGGCGGTGTCGATATGGTCGCCCGTAATCATGACGGTGCGGATACCGGCGTCGTGCGCCTCGCGGATGGCGTCGGCGACCTCGGGGCGGACCGGGTCAATCATGCCGGACAGGCCGCAGAAGACCAGGTCGTGCTCGAGCGCGGCGGGGCTGCAGTCGCTCGGGACCTCGGTGTAGGTGCGGCTTGCCAGCGCCAGTACGCGCAGGGCCTCGTCGGCCATGGCCTTGTTGGCGGCCACGAGCTCGGCGCGACGCTCCTCGGTCAGGGGGACGACCTTATCGCCCTCGTAGATATGGGTGCACAGGCCGATCACCACGTCGGGCGCGCCCTTGGTGTACTGCTCATACTCGCCGTCCAGGGTCTCGACGACCACGGACATCATCTTGCGGCCCGAGTCGAACGGGGCCTCGCCCACGCGCGGGTGCTCGGCAGTCAGGCCAGTAAGACCAGCCTTGCCGGCATCGTTGACGAGCGCGCACTCAGTCGGCTCGCCCACGGCCTCGCCCAGGTCATCGTCCCACTGGGCATCGGAACACAGCGCCATACCGGCCAGGAACTTCTCCTTAGGCGCAGCGAGCTCGTGCTTGACGACGGTCATCTTGTTTTGGGTAAGGGTACCGGTCTTGTCGGAGCAGATGGTCTGCGTGCAGCCGAGAGTCTCGACGGCAGAGAGCTTGCGGATGATTGCCTGGCGCTTGGCCATCTTGGTCACGCCAAGCGACAGCACGATGGTCACGACGGCGACCAGGCCCTCGGGGATGGCAGCGACGGCGAGCGAGACGGCAACCATAAAGGTATCGAGCAGCGCTGTCGGGTCGGTAAGGACGTTGCCCACGCCGTGACGGATGATGTCGACGCCAAAGATGACGACGCAGATGACGATAACCATGATGGTAAGGATGCGGCTGAGCTCGGCAAGCTTCACCTGCAGCGGCGTGAGCTCTTCCTTGGCCTCGGCCAGGGCGCCGGCGATCTTGCCCATCTCGGTGTTCATACCGGTGCCGACCACGACGGCGCGACCGCGGCCGTATACCACGGTGGAACCCATGTAGCACATGTTCTTGCGGTCGCCGAGCGGCACGTCGTCGGTGCCGGCGGCGAGCTCAATGACGTTGGCATGCTTCTCGACGGGCACGGACTCGCCGGTAAGGGCGGCCTCCTCGATCTTCATCGTGGCGCTCTCGAGCACACGGCAGTCGGCCGGGACGGAGTCGCCCGCCTCGAGCATGATCACATCGCCGGGCACGAGCTCGGCGCTCGGCAGGTGCACGAGCTTGCCGTCGCGCAGCACCTTGGACTGCGCCGCGCTCATCTCCTGCAGGGCCTCGAG
>JAXKHW010000148.1:0-5677 GCA_036549635.1 Collinsella sp.
CCTCGTAATGCGCCTGCAGATAGGCAGGGTCGCCCGCGGTGAGTAGCTTGTCCACGGGATAAGCATCAGCGACCTCATGCAGGCTCTCCACCTCGCGAATCTTAAGGTCGCACGCGTCGCGCTCATACTTGACGATATTCTTCTGCGAGCCGTCAGGCAGCGTGATCATGCAATGGTACGAATCCTCGACGTGCAGATCGCGACCGAGCGAAATCATAGGGATCACGTCAAAATTACGCAGGTGATCAATCAGGCGATGCAGTTCGTCAGCCGGCATGGCCTGGTCAAAAAGGACCTCATCGGTCTGGGCATCGACGACGTGAGCGCCGTTAAAGGCCACCAGCAGACCGTCATGGTTTTGAAGGTCGAGCTCCTGCGCCAAGGCGTGCAGCCCCCATGCGGGACGGCCCGAAGCCAAAATGAGCTTAATGCCCGACTCCTGCGCCGCGAGCAGCTTCTCGCGCGTACGCGGGCTGATCACCTTCTTATCGTTGGTAAGCGTACCGTCGATATCCATTGCGATGGCTTTAATTGCCATATGTGCCTCCTTGCATCGTTTTTATCGCGCACTATCTTATCCGAGCCGGGGCACGTTCGCACAGTGCGCGTATGACGGTTGCAAAACCACCCCATTTGAAACAAAGGCAAAAAAGTACTTGCAAAGACGCGTTCCGACATATAAGTTGATAAAAGACCGCCGTTGCGGTTTTAAGTAGATCGAGCATATGAAGTTTGAGTTTTAGCGTATAAGAGAAGGAAGATCGGCAAAGTACAACCCCAAACGCAATGACAACTTAATGAGGTAACTGCCACATGTGAGGCACCCAGGGCATTGCTGTCTCGATTTTGAGCACGATGCCTTCCGCCTTGCATGGGCCGTTCCATCCCGCCCCTGCAGCAACTGCCTCACGGGCTCATTGAAAACCGCATAGCACCCCAACGTCAGCACATCACCCACGGCAAGCACATCACTCACGACAACCAACACATCAACAAACAGCACGAACATCAACCGATTGGAGAAGCTATGACAAACCACCACGCTGAAGACGGCGATAAGAAAAGCATACTTGATGCCCGCATTGAGCGAGCATATGCAAACGAATATGACGCCGCCTTTGCCGCCGCGACCATCAAGAACTACGCGTCGCTACCGCTCGCGACGATCTTGGCCGACCACCCTCAACTGCTGAAGCGCTGCACAAAGATCATGGGCGACCCCGACATTCGCAAGCTGACAGACCCCTATGCCCCAAAACGCGACAACGATTCGTACGTTCTTACCGTAGGCTGCCTAGCCCATATGCTTACGGCGCTCGACACGAAACTCAAGCTCGAATGGGAACCCGACGAGCGTCATGAGCTCGAAAGCAAGCGGAACACCCTGCGCACCGCACTGTTCCTTCCGTTGGACGGCCTCAAGCGCTGCAACATCGAGCTCAATACACAGGCGCGGCAAAAGCCCGGAACCACGGGGCAGAAAACTCCAAGACCCCATGCGGCCATCGTCGACCGCAACCGATATAACCGCATGACCGCGCACTTTTCCGCCGAGGGAGCAGCCATAAGGACGCTGATCGACCTGCTGTGCCTCCTGAGCATCAACGAGCTATTTGAGGGCTATCTCGCCCTTGTTCCCGCGACGGCACCCAAGTCGGTAGCAAAGATCATCGAGACCTGCAGACGCCAGTTTGAGCGTCATCGCAATGGCAACGAGATGAACGCCAGCATCGCGCAGTACTACGCGGCTCATTACAAAAATGACGGATGTGCCCCTGTCGAGCATCAGCTACGGCTCGCCTACACCACGCCCGCCGCAACGCTCCATCGCTTTGGAGCCCTTGGCGCTTGCGAGCCGCACGAACAGGCAGCCTGCCCCACAACCGAGCTCGATCTCAGGCTCGGACGAACCCTGTAGCCCGCCAGCCCCTCCGCGGGCAACAATCCTATTCCACAACACAACCAACAGAAAGGAGTCCTCATGGACACCAATCATTCCCCCATCATCAGCCCCCTCACCATGCGTGAATCCGCCCGAGGTATCACGCTCACCAGCATTTACGATGAGATGCTCGCCCGTCGCGAGCTCTCCGTCATGGGAAACATCGAAACCCCGATGGCCCACGACCTATGCCAGCAGATCCGCCTGCTCGATGCCACCGACCCCAGCCGCCCCATCACCATATTTGTCGCCAGCGCCGGCGGAAGCGTGCGATCGGGTCTTGCGATCTATGACGCCATGCGCCTCGCATCGTGCCCCATCCGCACCGTCTGCCTGGAATTCGCCGCGTCCATGGGCGCCGTGATCTTTATGGGCGGCGACGATCGCCGTATGGCGCCCCATGCAGAGCTCATGATTCACGACCCGCTGATCCCCCAGGGGGCAGGCGGCTCGGCACTTGCGCTGCAGGAAACCAGCCGGCGTCTCATGCAGACCCGCAAAACCCTCACGCAAATCCTCTCGGACCGCAGCGGCCTCACGCCCAAGCGCATCCAGTCCCTCACTGCAAAAGACACCTACCTTTCGGCCGAGCGCGCCGTCGAGCTCGGCTTTGCCCACGAAATCCTCTCAACCACCAAGGAGGTCGCCCATGTCTAACCTCGCCAGCCGCCTCGCCGCATCTGAGTCCGCATCTTCCACCATCCTCGCCAAGGATCGAACGCTTTCCTGCGACACCCGCCAAACGGGACTCAACAACAACGCACTTGTGATCGGCCCCTCGGGAGCCGGCAAGACCCGAAACGTCCTCAAGCCCAACCTGCTGCAAATGAACGCAAGCTACATCGTGCTCGACACCAAAGGCACGCTCTGTCGCGAAGTGGGACCCGTGCTGGCAGTCCACGGTTACCGCGTGCAATGTCTCAACTTCGCCGACCTCAACACCGTCCCGGCCCTTGCGCCCGGCATCGAGCGCTGCGGCTACAACCCCCCTGAGGCACATTCGCCGCAAGGCGGACGGCAGGCCCAACCAGCAGGACATCCTCTCGGTGGCAAAGGCCATCTGCCCCATCGAGGACAACAACCAGCCTTTTTGGGATCATGCGGCGGCAAACCTGCTGTCGTGTCTTATCGCCTACGTCACCGAACAGCTACCCGCCGACGAGCAGACGATCAGCTCGGTCATCAAGCTGATCGAGCACCTGCAGGACGGTGCCACGGGTCGATTGTTTGACGACCTGATCACGACCGACCCCCAAAGCTATGCCCTCTCGCTATGGCGGCGCTACGCCATTACGCAAAATGCCGAGCGCATGCACGCGAGCATCGTCGGCATCCTTGCCGAAAAGGTCATGTGTCTGGGATTCGACGGTGCGGCACAGCTCTATCGCGAGTGCCATCAGGTGGACTTCGCTTCCATGGGACACACCCCCTGCGCCCTGTTTGTAACCGTAAGCGATATTGACCGCAATCTCGATCCGCTGACCGGCCTCTTTATTACGCAGGCGTTTATGGGCCTCATTCGTGAGGCCGATAGGCAGCCCGACGGCAGCCTGCCCGTGCCCGTGCGCTTTATGCTCGATGACTTCGCAAATCTACAGATCCCCCAGATCGACAACGTGCTCTCGATTATCCGAAGCCGCAACATCTGGGCAACGCTGCTATTGCAGTCGACCAACCAGCTCGATGCGCTCTACGGCGAGGCGCGAGCTCGCTCCATCATGGGCAACTGCGACACGCATCTGGTGCTGGCGTTCCAGGATCCCGAGAGCGCCCGGGTGTTTTCCGACCGCGCCGACGCGCTGCCCAGCACGCTCATGGCGACGCCGATTGATCGCTCGTGGCTCTTTGTACGCGGTCGCACTCCCGAACAGGTCGAGCGCTTTAGGCTCGAAGACCATCCGCTCTACGGGGAGCTGCCCGAGGCGCAGCGAGGCCATGCGGAGGCCGAGATCTAGGCGCAGGGTTCTCGCAGCGCGCGGCGCCCCGGCGATGTTCCACAAAGGCCGTGCGCCCCGGGACCACGGCAAAGCAAAGGGGCCCGCATCCCAACGGATACGGGCCCCTTTCAGCCATAAGCCAACTCGGCCGTAAAAACTACTTGCGATGCGCGCGATAGAACTCGATGAGCGCCTGGGTCGAAGCGTCCTGCTCGGCCTTGGCGGCATCGTCGTGGAAGGCAGGGGTGATCTGCTTGGCAAGCTGCTTGCCCAACTCGACGCCCCACTGGTCGTAGGAATCGATGCCCCAGACCGTACCCTCGACAAACGTGATGTGCTCGTACAGGGCGATGAGCTCGCCGAGCGCGAACGGGGTCAGCGTGTCGCCGAAGATCGAGGTCGTCGGGCGGTTGCCCTCAAAGCAACGGGCCGGGACGATCTGCTCGGGCGTGCCCTCGGCACGAACCTCGTCGGCCGTCTTACCAAAGGCGAGCGCCTTGGTCTGGGCCAGGAAGTTGCCCAGGAACAGCTCATGCACGTCCTGGCCGCTATCGGTCGCAGGGTTGGCGGTATTGGCGAAGGCGATGAAATCGGCCGGAACCACCACGGTGCCCTGGTGCAGCAGCTGGTAGAAGGCATGCTGGCCGTTGGTGCCGGGCTCGCCCCAGAAGATCTCACCGGTGTCGGAGGTCACGGCGCTGCCGTCCCAACGGACATGCTTGCCGTTGGACTCCATGGTGAGCTGCTGCAGGTAGGCCGGGAAGCGGTGCAGGTACTGGCAGTACGGCAGCACGGCGTGGCTCTTGGAACCGAAGAAGTTGACGTACCAGACGTTGAGCAGGCCCATCAGCGCGACGGCATTGTTCTCGAGCGGGGTGTTGCAGAAGTACTCGTCGATGGCGTGGAAGCCCTCGAGGAACTGCTGGAAGCGCTCGGGGCCGAGCACGACGATCAGCGACAGGCCCACGGCGGAGTCAACGGAATAGCGGCCGCCAACCCAGTTCCAGAAACCGAAGGCGTTGGCGGGGTCGATACCGAAGGCTTCGACCTTCTCGAGTGCGGTGGAAACGGCGACGAAGTGCTTTGCCACGGCCTCGGCGTTCTGCTCATCGGAGCCGTCGATGGCGCCCTGAGCCTTGAGCTGCTCGAGCATCCAGGTCTTGACCTCGCGGGCGTTGGTGAGGGTCTCGAGCGTGGTGAAGGTCTTGGAGACGATGATCACGAGCGTGGTCTCGGGATCGAGGCCCTTGAGCTTCTCGGCCTGATCGTTGGGGTCGATGTTGGAGATGTAGCGGCAGTCGATACCGGCGTCGGCATAGGGACGCAGAGCCTCGTAAGCCATGACCGGGCCCAAATCGGAGCCGCCGATGCCGATGGACACCAGGTGCTCGATCTTCTTGCCGGTAACGCCCTTCCACTCACCGGAGCGCACGCGCTCGGCGAAGGCATACATGCGGTCGAGGACCTCGTGCACGTCGGCGACGACATCCTGGCCGTCAACGATGAGCTGGCCCTTCTCGCTTGCCGGGCGGCGAAGCGCGGTGTGCAGGACGGCGCGGTCCTCGGTGGTGTTGATGTGCTCGCCGGAGAACATGGCGTCGCGGCGCTCCTCGAGCTTCACCTCGCGGGCAAGATCGCACAGCAGCTTGACGGTCTCATCGGTCACCAGGTTCTTGGACAGGTCAAAGTGCAGGTCACCAGCGTCAAAGCTCAGCTTGTTCACACGCTCGGGATCGGCAGCGAACCAGGCCTTGAGGTCGATGCCCTCGGCCTCGAGCTTCTCCTGATGGGCCTCGAG
>JAXKHW010000149.1:0-2110 GCA_036549635.1 Collinsella sp.
CGTACCTGTGCATGAGTCGCTGGGGCATGCCGTACGAGCCCGAGGGTATCCGCGCCATCGTGGCCTGCATGGACAGGCACGCGCTCCAGCCCATCGGCAATGCTTTCGATTTTTGCTACCTGGACACCACGAGCTACGACGAGTCTCACCAAGAGGACTTCTGCTGTATCCAAATCCCCGTCGCCCTCAAATAACTTGCGGTGAAATAGTCCCTAAATAGCTCGAGTGGGCGTGCAAACAGGAACTATTCCACCGCAACTTCGATGCGACAAAGGAGCAGTCCCTTTATCGCATTCCGTGCGAGCTCCAGCGCCATCTGCGGGTATAAGGCTAACAAGTGTTTATTTGCGAGGCCTAAGGGGCGCCCCGTATGGATATCGATAACTTTGAATGGTGGTATAGCGAGGGCGAGGCTCCGGACGAGGAGTGGGACGAGCCCGCGCCGCGTGACGTGTCGAGCGACGAAGACGAGACCGGTAACGATGCCGTCGAGATGGACGCCGCCTCCGACCCCGTCGAGCCCCTGACCTTTGAACAGGCCTGGGCCCAGGCCGAGGCCGACGAGGCTAAGGCCGATGCCACGGCCACGCTCGATGAGCCGGCGGACATGTCCATTTCGCCGGCAAAGACCCCGCAACCGCGCCACACCATCGACCCCGGCAGTACGGCATCTTTCAGCATTCTCGACGTGCCCGCGCAAGGCGCCCAGGCGCCAGCGCCCACGCATCGCCCCGACCTGGCTCGTGAGGAAGACGCGGGCCGCCGTTCTCCGCTCGGCCCCATCCTCATCGCCTTCATGGCCGGCGTTATCGCCTGCTCGGCAATCGGCAGCATCTGGGGTCATGTCGAGCGGCAGCGCCAAGACGCCGCCAAGGTCGAGATGTCCGTCGAGCAATCGCTCAGCCGCACGCGCTCGGTGCATGTGTCGGTCGAGGTTAAGGACGGCGCGACGTGGGATACCGCGCGCGGCGACAGCCAAATGCTCGTCCATATCGTGGGCCGCACGCTCAGGGGACAAGCAATCGACGAGTACCAATACGTTAATTCCGAAGGTGACGGTATCGAGCTCAAGCCCGGCGACTACGAGCTCACGGTCGATGAGCCGCCCGTCGCCACCGACGGCACGCGTTACCGCGCCTCAAAGCGCATGGTCCCGGTGAGTTTTAATTCGCAAGCACCCGATACGGTCGATAGCGCGCCGCAGGGTGGGTTTGACCTTTATGCTATTGCTCAATAACTGCGCCTGCCGCTCAGCCCTGCTGCCAAGAGTGGGACAATAACCCTCGACACCGTTGTTTACCATTGGAGGAAGTAGCATGTCTACCGTCACTACCATCAGGCGCGGCGGCCTCACCGCGGCCATCGATTCCATGGGCGCCCAGCTCACGAGCCTTGCCCTCAACGGCAACGAGTATCTGTGGCAGGGCGACCCCGCCTTTTGGGGCAAGCATGCGCCCATCCTGTTCCCCATTGTGGGCTCACTGCGCAACAACACGGCGACGTCTGCGGCTGGCACCTGCGAGATGCCGCGCCACGGCCTCGCGCGCATCGTCGAGCACAAGCTGGTCGAGGTTTCGGAGGACGGCTCCTCGGTAACGTACGAGATCACCGACACGCCCGAGTCGCTCAAGGCCTTTCCGTTCCACTTTAAGCTCAACATGACCTATGCCCTGACTGGTGACGCCACACTTACCCAGACCTTTGCCGTCACCAATACCGGCGACGTGGACCTGCCGTTCTCGGTGGGCGGCCACCCTGCATTTAACGTGCCCGCCCCCGGTGCCGAGGACGAGACGTTCGAGGACTACGAGCTGGCATTTACCGAGGCTTGGACCAACGAGGCTCCCATCATCACGCCCGACGGTCTTATGACGTTCGAGGGCAGTTACAAGGCTCCCGATAACTCGGACGTGCTGCCCATCACGCACCGCAGCTTCGATAACGATGCCATCATGTTCACCGATACCCCGGGCTCCACGCTCACGCTGCGCGGCCGCAAGTCGGGCCACGGCGTCAAGATCGACTTTGAGGGCTTTAAGTACATCGGCGTGTGGTCTGCCGCCAACGACGCCCCGTTTGTGGCGCTCGAGCCCTGGACCGGTCATACCAC
>JAXKHW010000012.1:0-1899 GCA_036549635.1 Collinsella sp.
CTCAACAAGGAGGAGTACGAGGCCTTTATCGAGGCGCTTACCACGGCCGACCGCGTGGTGCTCAAAGACTTTGAGGGCGGCGATCTGTTCCAAGCCTGCCAGCCTGCCGAGGAAGTTGCGCGCACCGGCAAGGACGCCATTCGCTTTGGCGCCATGAAGCCCGTCGGCCTCACCGACCCGCGTACCGGACGTCGCCCCTGGGCGGCGATTCAGCTGCGTGCCGAGAACAAGGAGAAGACCGCCTATAACCTGGTGGGCTTCCAGACCAACTTGACCTTTGGCGAGCAGAAGCGCGTCTTCCATATGGTGCCGGGCCTGGAGAACGCTGAGTTCTTCCGCTACGGTGTCATGCACCGCAATACCTTTGTCGACGCCCCTCACGTGCTCGATAGCACCTTTGCCGTGCCCGGTACCGGCGTGCGCCTGGCCGGTCAGATCACCGGCACCGAGGGGTACATGGAAGCCGTGGCGACAGGTCTGCTCGCGGCGCTCAACACCTATGCCGAGGCTATCGGTGCCGCGGGCGTCGAGTTGCCGCGTGTGGGCGCCCTGGGTGCGCTCGTGGGCTATGCGACCGATCCTGCCACCGTGGGCTATCAGCCTATGCATGTCAACTTTGGCCTGGTGCCGCCACTCGAGGACGGTAAGCGCCGCAGCAAGCGCGACCGCTATCAGGCCTATGCGGACCGTGCGCTCGAGGCCCTCGATGCCTACTTGGCCACGCGTTCCGACTTGTTTGGAGGCGACCGGTCATAGCCTTTGACCTGTACGACACCGTCGACTCTTTTATCGCCTATATCGCACGCGTCGAGGGGCTTTTTCCCAACACGGTGACGGCCTATGGCTCGAGGCTGGAGCGCTTTGCTGCCTGGTGCGAGCGCGAGGATATTGATGCTTTCGCTGCCGACGTGCGCACCATTCGTCGCTATCTTGCCGAGCTTTCGCGTGAGCAGGTGGCTCCCCGAACGCTTGCGGCGCACCTGTCGGCTATTCGATCTCTCTATCGCTGGATGGCTGCCGAGGGGATTGTCGAGGGCGATGCGGTCTCGGCGATCGCGTCGCCCAAGCTGCCGCGTGACCTGCCGGGCGTCCTTACGACCCAGCAGGTCGAGGCGCTGCTCAAGACGCCTGATACCTCAACGCCCGCGGGACTGCGCGATGCGGCGATGCTCGAGTTGCTCTATGCCTCGGGTGCCCGCATCTCAGAGCTTGCGGCGCTCAATGTGGAATCCATCTCATGGTCCGAGCGCACGCTGCGCCTGTGGGGCAAGGGAAGCAAGGAGCGCATCGTTCCTCTGTATCGTCGTGCGCTCGATGTGACGCGTCTCTATATTGAAGAGGGGAGGCCGGAGTTGCTCGCTCGGGCAAAGCGCCGCGACCTCGCTACCGGGCCGCATCCGCTGCTTATATCGGCGCGCGGCAATCGCATGAGCGCCGCGATGCTCCGGCGGCGGTTCCATACGCTGGCGACGCTCGCCGGCATTCCGGCCGACATCGCCCCGCATGCGATGCGCCATACCTTTGCGACCGACTTGCTCGAGGGCGGTGCGGACCTGCGCTCGGTTCAAGAGCTGCTAGGTCATGCGAGCCTGTCCACGACGCAGATCTACACGCATCTCACACCCGATCGGCTTAAGCGGGCTGTGGCTCAAGCCCATCCCCGCGGCGAATAGTGGCTGGCACGTCCCGCGCCGCACTCAGGTGTGTGGTTTTGATTGCGGGTTGGCAGGAAGAGGCATTCCTGCTATCATTCATCGGGTTGCTTCACGGCAACATGTTTTTATCACGCACGCGCGGCTACTTCATACCGTGGTGCCCGGGCTTTGGTAGCACATGTCCGGGTTGGTTTTGGAGGATGACCCCGCGCGGAGGCAAACCACAGGAGGTTTAACATGGCTA
>JAXKHW010000150.1:0-11257 GCA_036549635.1 Collinsella sp.
GGAAAGAAATGCCTGCTCGGTATTATGCTGCTCGTATATAAACGGTAGCAGTCAGGAGACCACGTGCGAAACAACGCATCGCGGGACGAGTATGTGCCGCAGCATAGCAGCAGATATGAGACGAAGGGCACGTCTTCGCGTGGCCTTGCTGACGCTCGCACCCGCGTGGCGAAGATTGCCGCCATTGGGATGCTGACGTTGGCGGTTATTATCCTCGGAATTACCGCCAAAACCTACGCGTCGGAGCGAATGGCACACTCAGATGCGTCAACGGTACAGACGCAAAACAAAAAGGTCTCTGAATCTAAAGCCAACGCAAGCCAAACCCTGTCGACAGCGAGCCTCAAGACGAGGCTTTCGAAGGCGGACTTTAACGATATTCCCTCAGGCGATACCGTGCAGACCTTCTCACTAGTTGATGACCAGATCCCCGCCCTGGAGGATGAGAGCCTCGCCGCGCTCCAAGATGCCCTGAGTCAGGCGCAGGAGCTGGGCGATGTGGGCGTGGTGTTTTACGATCTGACGAGCGGCAAGGGCGTGACGTATAACGCGGATGCCGAGGTGTACGGTGCGAGCAGTTATAAGGCGCTCTATGTACTCTACGTCTGCGAGTCACTGGTCGAGACGGGCCAGGTCTCACTTGATGATTCCCTTGGCACCTATGGCGGCTACAACATGGGCTGGCAGACGGTGCGCGACCTGATTGAGGCCGCGGTCGTTAATTCGGACAACGATTCGTTTATTGCGTTACGCGCGGCGTTTGACCGTGTCGATTACGAGGATTGGATTGCCGCGCTCGGCGTCGAAGACGAGGTTGCGCTCGATCCGATGAGTGATTTTCCCACTTATTGCCCGCGCACCTCGGCCAAATTGTGGCGCGAGATGAGCGAGTATCTGAGCTGTGGCAGTGAGACCTCCCAGTGGTTATCTGAATTGCTGTCATCAACATCGCGCTCATTTATCCGTGACGGCATTGCGGACGACCAAGCCTTGGTGCGCAACAAGGCAGGCTGGATTAGCGAGGATGGTTGCTATTCGACATGCGATGCGGGCCTTATCGACATCGATGGCCGTACCTATGTCATGAGCATCATGACATCGATGCCGTGGAGCGACCACTCGAGCGAGGTTACGGCAGCGATTGCAAAGGTTCTGTTTGATACGCGAGCCGCACTGGCCTAGCGTGTTCGTTTGACGAGGTCAAACAAAATGCTGGTACCATACCGTGGTTGAGAATTTCGTATAGGTTTGGGGAATGGCATGGCTACCATCGCGATTATCGGTGCACTCGAAAAAGAGATCATGCAGATTAAGGAAGAGCTGAGCGACGTTTGCGAGGCACAGGAGGCGGGCTTGACCGTTGTGAGCGGTGAGCTCGACGGCCTGACAGTTGTCGCCACAACGGCGGGCATGGGCACGGTGAACGCCGCCGCTGCAACACAGCACCTCATTAGCAAGTATGCTCCGCAGGCTGTTGTGTTTTCGGGCATTGCGGGCGGTTTGAACCCCAAGCTCCATATCGACGACGTGGTCATTGGCAAACGCCTACGCTATCTGGATACCGATACCGCGCTTATCGCCGAGTCCGCACCGGGGCTCGAGGAGTTTGGCTCGACGCCCGCGCTGGTCGATATTGCCGCCGACGTGCTTGCTGAGCGTGGGTTTGTTGACGCTTCGAAAAATGCAGTCGCTTCGAACGAGGGCACCAAGCAGTTCCTGGTCGGCACGATTGCCACGGGTAACCGCTTTGTGACGGGCGCCACCATGCGCAACGACGCTATCGAGGCGACGCATGCCGATTGTGTCGGCATGGAGGGCGCGGCAATTGCCCATGTCGCAACCAAAAATGGTGTCGATTGCCTGGTGTTGCGCGCTATCAGCGATAATTGTGACGAGGCGTACGATGCAATTTGCGAGCGCGAGTTCGATCTGTTCGAGTACGCGCGTGTCGCAAGTGACATCACGCTCGATATCGTCCGCCGCATTGCCGCTGCGCAATAGCGCGTCTATTTGTAAGAACCTACGACCAAGGAGTGTCCATGGCCGATTCCATTAACTATCAGCTTGCCAAGTTCGTCGCCAGCTACGGCAAGGTTTCGCAGATTCCCGAGTCAACCTG
Organism: Collinsella sp.; assembly: GCA_036549635.1. Taxonomy (GTDB): domain Bacteria; phylum Actinomycetota; class Coriobacteriia; order Coriobacteriales; family Coriobacteriaceae; genus Collinsella. Next base: position 2,120 of record JAXKHW010000150.1, read on the forward strand.
TCCCGAGGTGAGCTTCGTCGGCCGCTCCAACGTGGGCAAGTCGTCGATTATGAACAAACTCTTTGGCCGCAAGAACCTGGTCAAGGTTTCCAGCACGCCGGGCAAGACGAGCAACATCAACTTCTTTGAGGCCGACGACGTGCATTTCGTGGACCTGCCGGGTTACGGTTTCGCCCGTCGTTCCAAGGCCGAGCGCGACCGTTGGGCCGAGCTCATTGGCGATTTCTTTGACTCCGAGCGCAGCTTTAACTTGGTCGTCTCTCTGGTGGATATCCGCCACGACCCCAGCAAGCTCGATCATGACATGATCGACTACCTGCAGGGCAACGAGTTCAACTTTATCGTCTGCCTCACCAAGGCCGACAAACTCAGCCGTACCCAGCAGGCCCGCCAAGCAGCAGCCATCAAAAAGCAGCTCAACGTCCCGGCCGAGAATGTAATCATCACGAGCTCCCAGACCGGCGTGGGTATCGACGAACTAAAAAAGCGCATCGCCGAGGCCTGCCTCTAGTCAGGCTGCAGCCCATCAAAAGCTCCCATCTATATCACCTCAGTGATAGTTATTGGTAAACTATCACTGAGGTGATATTTTTTAGGAGGTCGATATGGAGCTTTGGCATGGGTCGGACGTTGTTGTCGATCATCCATCGTTGGATAAATGCAGGCAATTCAATGACTATGGGCGCGGGTTTTATTGCACACCGCATGAGGAAATGGCAATGGAGTGGGCATGTTGGACCGAGTCTGATGGCATTGCCAATCGATATGAGCTTGATTTAGATGGCCTTGCGATTTTGGATTTGGAATCAGGTGAGTTCTCGATTCTCAACTGGCTTGCAATTCTGGCGAATAACAGAGAGTTTAATGTTTCAACGCCAGTAGCACGCGAGGGGCTTCGTTATCTGCTGGATAACTGCCTGATTGATATTTCTCCCTATGACGTTATTCGAGGCTATCGTGCAGACGATTCCTATTTCTCGTTTGCAAGACAGTTTGTCAACGGCATGATCTCGCTCAGGCAATTGCAGCGCATTATGTTTTTGGGGGATTTGGGCATTCAATATGCGCTTATGAGTGAGCGTGCGTTCTCGGCGATTAAGTTCCGCGATTGGAAGCAGGCTTCGGGAGCTGAGTTTTATCCCAAACGATTTGAGCGAGAACAGAACGCTCGACGAAAGTACCTGGATACGGTAAACGGATTTGACTCTGATGGTGTCGACATTAGGGATTTGATGGCAGGGAGGGTTGATTTAAATGATCCAAGAGTTAACGGATCGTGGGCCGAGTAGGACATATCCCGTCTATTACCTTGAGGACGCAATGAACAACCTCGGGGATTGCTTCGACTATGCCGTTAACGATTACGGAGCAGAAGGATCGGAAGTTGCTGAACTCTTTTGCCTGAGCGGCGTAGCTCGCGAGTTCGAACGCGGCAACGCATGGGTAGTGTCGGGAAAGTCGGGCGTTGAACTATTTGCGCTCATCTCCGAAAGATCTGGTTACCAAACAGGGTCGATGCCAGATCGGACCTACCGATTTGAGAAGACACCAGAATATTGGACGGGCTGGATACTGGCATATTTGCAGTGGCGCCTAGGGGAATCGTTCGAAGATCTGCTTCATGTTGTTCCATTTGATGCGCTGCGAAACCTGTACTACCCCTGGCATGAGGCCTCGGAGGAGCGCGTGGCGCGCCTTGTCTGTGATATGGCGAAGAAGGCGCCGCGTCAGACTAAACTGGCGCTAGCAAGAAAGAGGATTAAAAAAACCCAACAAGACCTGGCATACGAATCGGGTGTATCGCTCCGTTCAATCCAAATGTACGAACAGCGCCAGCGAAACATCAACGAAGCCTCGGTAACGACAGTGAGGGATATTGCAAAAGTCCTACACTGCAACATCGAAGACCTCCTAGAACCAGTCTTCGAATACAAAGAAACAAGCGCCGCCTAAAGGGGATTCTGGCCACTGATTGCTCAACTTGTGGTTCATCAAGGGCAATTTGAGCAGCGAAGCCGGCTGTCTCGTTGGGGCGTGCAGGCCTTGTTGATATTTTAATCCGCTTTCATATTGAAATACCCCGCCAAGCTAAAGTGCTCGGCGGGGCAATTTTCGATTGACGATGCTGCCAGGGGTTGAGTTTTAATATGTCGCGAGTAAGAGGCGTCTGAATTTAGTAATCAAAGAAAATTATTCAATTCGAGCGCTTAGCCAGTACTCTCCATTCGAAGCTACGATTGCGTACGTAATTCCATTTTTGACAGTTGGCGTATCTACGCAGGCAGCACCAACTTCCTTGGCGTCTGAAAACGAAAGTGTTGGATCGATTGCTTGTATAGTTGCCAATGCTGTCGCCGCGGCATAGTCGGAGTTTTCGAAGTACATGACTATGTTTTTGAAGCAGTTTTCGGATCCAAGATAGCTGAGTAGCACCGGGTTACTCGAGTCCGAAAAGAAGCCTCCAATACCGGCAATCTTTGAACCGTTTTTGATCTGAAGTTCGAGCCCCATGCCGCTATCGTCTAGTTCGTAATCCGCATTCATGCTGCTGCAGTTGGGTAGATTTGAAAATTCTTCGTTAAGCCGCTCAATAAAGCCTTTTGGGGAAATTGAAAACTTTCCGTCGCCAAGAAAAGATGTGATTTCCTTCTCGTTGCGGGTGTCAACGACCTCTCCGCATCTCTCGCATTCTCGTATTTCCTTCGAAGTGGCATCTACGTAGTCGACTTCTTTGGTCCACGAGCCCGGTTGGTGTCCGAGTGGCTCCCCTTTCGTTTCGCCGCAACTTTTGCATACACGAGGGCTAGTGCAGGTTGCATTGGCCCATAGTTTGTGACTACAAAACAATTGAGGAAACAGCATGGGCAAACTGAAGATGATGACAACTGCCACGGCGGCTGCGATTGCCGCTCGTTTTTTATTGCCTAATTTATGAATGGCCCGCGTTAGAAGTGAGTCGTTTTCTTCATTTTTGCGTGCGCCGCCATCTTCGTTTGATGGCGTAATTTCAGAGGAGGGAGTGTCGCTAGCACCATCAGAAAACTGCTCGGCTTTGAAATCTGGCTTCCGCTCGTCGGACTCGTTGAGCGCCTTTTCCTCGTCGGGCTCCTTCATCTCGTCATTCATGTTTATCGAGGCTCCTTCCTAGCTATGAATCTGCGATGGGCATTTTTGATAAGCGGAATAGTTGGTGACATAAATATATCCCAATTTGGGATATATCAAAATGGAATATAGCGTAAACGGCATGAACGTTGATGCTAACAGGACATGCGGAAAATGCCTTTCCCAGATTCGTCGGGAGCAAGGTATCACTCAGGTTGAACTCGCAAAGAAACTGGGGGTACCTCAGTCGTTCATCTCAAAGGTCGAGACCGGGGAACGCAGCCTTAGGGTTTATGAGCAGTTTGTCTATGCGGATGCACTCGGAATTACTGTTGAGACGCTAGTACATAAACTTGGGGCTGTTTTGAGTAGCGAAGATAATTAGATGACGCCACGCATCGATCATCAATTAGAAATTAAAACAGAGCTATAGGACGAATGAGATGCTGGGAAGTGCGCCTTTATCAAATAGAAGCCAAAAAATCAGCCCGGCGACTTTCCAAAGCGTAGGTCCCTGTAGCCGCCGTCAGCGAAGCTAACGTAGGGGAGGCCAGGGGCTTTGCCCCCAAATCTTTCCGCAGGACGGCAGGACCCCCGCCGCACGAAGTGCGCAGCGGGGGTCCTGCCATGTCCGAGGACGATTTGGGGGCAAAGCCCCTGGCCTCCCCGGCGAGTATACGGGACGGCGACTACAGGTATTCGATCTGGGCGCCTTCCGTGTCGCACGTGAGGATATGCGTGTCGCACTTGGGGAACTGCTCGCGCAGCTTGACCTGCAGGAATTTTGCCACGATGGTGTCGTCGGTCACAGCCATAAGGGTCGAGCCCGAACCGCTGATCCAGATGGTCTTGGCGCCGCCGTTAAGGCAGGTGTCGCGCACGGCGTTGTAGTCGGGAATCAGACGGCGACGATAGGGTTCCTGGATGCGGTCGTCATTGGCGGCGGCAATCAGGTCGAGGTTGCCGGACTCAAGACCGCGCGTCATGCCGGCGATACGGCCCATCTGCCATACGGCGGTGGAGAGCGGAACCTCCTGCGGCACGACCTTGCGCGCCTCACTCGTGTGAACCTCGTAAGGCGGAATCACGGTAATAAAACGCAAGCGATCGCTCACCTCGTAGCGCAGGCACTGGGGGAGCGAATCGGTCGGCGTAAATGAGCAGACGGCACCGCCCAGGATAGCGGGGGCAACGTTATCGGGATGGCCCTCGACCTCGGTGGCAATGCGGACGAGCTCGGCACGGTCGACGGTATGGCCCGTCAGCGCGGCGGCGGCCATAATGCCGGCGACGACGCAGGTGGAGCTGGAGCCCAGGCCGCGGGCGACGGGAACGTCAGTCTGAATGTCGATGGCAACGGGAAAAGCCGGCTCGCCCCATGCGGCCAGTGCATCGACAAAGCTGACGTAGACCAGGTTGTCCTCGTTTTGGAACTCTTCGGGGCAGCCCGTGATGGTGAGCTTATCGGCGCGCTCAAAGGTAAAGTGCGAGTAGAGGCTGACGGCCATGCCGAGGGTATCGTAGCCAATGCCCAAGTTGGCGCTTGTTGCTGGGACGGTGATCTTGATCATGTGAGTCCTCCTGGCGTGCCTGGCTGTTTAGTTCGCTGCTCGGGCAGTCCTGCGCAAGACGGAAAGCACATTAAGTGCTTTCCTTTGCGTGCGGAACTCGCGACGAACTAAACAGCCAGGCACGCTATGCACGTTCGTCATCATCCCGGTAGGTATCTGATAAAAGAAGGTGCGCCGGCTTTCGCCGGCGCCTTATAAGGGGTTTAGTTGGTTGCTATCTTTTTTGCAGCCTGCTCTACGTAGCTGGCCATCTCATCGACGTTGCAGACGTCTTCGAAGCGGACGGGCTTGGACTCGAGTTCGGCGAGCTGCGCCGGGGCGACCGTGTTGGTGGCCTGCTCGAGTACGCGCATAGCCTCAAAGTCGTCCTCGGGAACGTCGAGCCTCAGGGCGTCGCAGCAGGCGCGCGGGAACTTGTAGGGGCTGGCGGTCGAAAGCAGTACGCGGGCCTTGGCGCCCTCGGCAGGAGCGACCTTTTCAAAGACGTGATAGCCGCAAGCGGTGTGCGGGTCGATCATATAGCCGTTCGCATCCCAGCAACTCTTGATGGCAGCGCGGACCTCGTCCTCGCTGGCCCAACCGCAGCCAAAGACGCTCTGAATCTTTGCCAGCAGGTCAGTGGGAACCTCGTAGCGACCAGTCTGTGCCAGCTGCTCCATAAGGCCGGCAACGAGTTCGCAGTCGCCATCGGACAGGAAGTAGAGCATGCGCTCCAGGTTGGAGCTGATGAGGATGTCCATCGACGGTGAGATGGTCGTGAAGAACGGACGGTTGCGGTCGTACACGCCGGTGGTCAGGAAGTCGGCAAGCACGTTGTTCTTGTCGCTCGCCACGACGAGCTTGGCGACGGGCAGGCCCATGCGCTTGGCGTAGTAGCCGGCCAGGATATCGCCAAAGTTGCCGGTCGGTACGCAGAACTCCACGGCGTCGCCGGCCTCGATGGCGCCGGCGCGCAGCAGCTGCGCATAGGCGGCAAAGTAGTAGACGACCTGCGGTACCAGGCGGCCGACGTTGATGGAGTTGGCGCTCGAAAGCACCGTGCCGGCAGCCTCCAGACGCTCGGCAAGCTCCTTATCGGCAAAGATGCGCTTGACGGCGCTCTGGGCGTCGTCAAAGTTGCCGCGGATGCCGCAGACGGCGACGTTATCGCCCTCCTGCGTGGACATCTGCAGATTCTGCACGCGGCTGACTTTGCCCTCGGGATAAAAAACGGTGATGCCCGTGCCCGGCGCGTCGGCAAAACCGGCGAGCGCGGCCTTGCCCGTGTCGCCCGACGTGGCGGTGACGATCATGATGCGCTCGGCGCCGCCGTCCTTGGCGGAAGTGCGGGCCATCAAGCGGGGGAGCATCTGCAGGGCGACGTCCTTAAAGGCACTCGTGGGGCCGCCAAAGAGCTCCATCACATAGGTCTGAGGGGCGTCAGCGCCCGGCGCAGCGTCGAGTTTGACGAGCGGCGTAACCTCTTCACTCGCGAACGTGCCGCGATACGCCTCGTCGACACACGCCGAAATTTCTTCGGCCGTGTAATCATTCAGTAACATTCCCAACACATCTTGAGCGATTTCAAAGTACGATTTATCTGCAAGCGAGCTGATATCGACCTGCTGGGTGCTGAGCTCGTCCGAGACAAACAAACCCCCGTCGGGAGCGATGCCGGTACGGATTGCCACCTTACTTGAGCACGATAAAGTGCGTCCTCGTGTACTATGATAAGTTCCCATATAACACTGCTCCTCGGATGCCTTGGTCCCAATCGGTGAAACCATGGTATCAGAGCGTGCAAAATAGGTTCGCAGAGGCTTTTTAGAAAGGTAACCTCCAGCCCATGATTAAGATTGCCAAGTTTGGCGGCTCGTCGGTCGCCGACGCCGAACACTTTAAGAAGATCAAGGCCATCGTCGATGCCGATCCGGCTCGCCGTTTTGTGGTGGTTTCCGCCTGCGGTCGCCGTTTTAAGGGTGACACCAAGGTGACCGACCTGCTCTATCTGGTTAACGCGCACGTTAAGTACCACGTGTCGTGTGAGGAGCTGCTTGAGGACATTGGCCAGCGCTATTTTGATATCGCTGACGAGCTGGAGCTCACCTATCCCATCCGTGAGGAGTTCGCGGCCTTTGCCGAGCGCGCCCGCTCGGGCGGCTACTCCACCGAGGAGCTTGTGAGCCGTGGCGAGTACTTTACCGCCCGCCTGATGGCCGAGTACCTGGGCCTACCGTTCTTGGACGCCGCGACGGTTGTGGCGTTCCATCACGACGGTACGCTCAGCATGAATCGCACCTCCGAGCTGGTGCAGGAGTACGGCCAGCAGGGCGGCTTTGTTATGCCCGGTTTCTACGGCGCGACGCGTGAGGGCCAGATCAAGCTGCTCGACCGTGGTGGCGGCGATATTTCCGGCTCAATCCTGGCCAAGTGCCTGGGCGCCGACCTGTACGAGAACTGGACCGACGTTTCGGGCTTCTATTCTGCCGATCCTCGCATTGTTCCCGAGGCTCAGCCCATTGCGCGCGTTACCTACGAGGAGCTGCGCGAGCTTTCGTACATGGGTGCGAGCGTTCTGCACGAGGAAGCTGTGTTCCCCGTGCGCGAGGCTGGCATTCCGCTGGTCATCAAGAACACCAACGCGCCGCAGGACCCCGGCACCATCATTAGCGAGACGGCCGATGAGGGCGAGGCCGAGCCCATCATTACCGGCGTGACCGGCAAGCGCGGTTTTGTCGCCATCAACGTGGCTCGTGACCGTACCAAGCCCCGTGTCGGCTTTATGCGCCGCGCACTTTCGGTGTTCGAGCGCTATGACGTTTCCGTCGAGCACATGCCCACCGGTGTCGACCGCTTTGGCGCCGTGGTGCAGGAGAAGGATGTGCACGATTCGCTGTACTCGCTCGTGGGCGACATTCAGCAGGAGGTAGAGCCGCTCGAGATCGAGGTTGTCGAGGGTCTGGCACTTATCGCGACCGTTGGCCGCAACCTGCGCGGTCGTGCCGGCATCTCTGGCCATCTGTTTGGCATGCTTGGCCAGGCCGGCGTGAGCGTGCGTATGATTTCGCAGAGCTGCGACGAGATCAACATCATTATCGGTGTCGAGGAGAAGGACTTCGACCTGGCGATTCGGACCATTTACCGTGCCTTCTCCGACGAGAACGGCATTGTGAAGGTCTCCGACCTGGAGGCTTCCGCGCCGGTCGATCCCGCCCTGGCCGCGCTCCGCAAGTAGCTGCTATCTCGCTAGATTTTTGAGTCATGTCTCAAAATCTACGGCGGGGCGTTTCGTTTCGGTTTCGTTTCGACGGGGCGGGTTTCGTGCCCGCCCCGTTCTTGTATACACTGGCAACAATAATCGGCCTGCTTGGCGTGCGGGCGATAGCCACAACCTTTAAAGGGGGAAGCATGAAACAGTACACGGTTGCTATTTTGGGCGCGACGGGAGCCGTGGGCACCCAGATGCTCGAGTGCCTCAACGAGCAGAAGTTTCCGGTCGGTAAGCTCAAGCTGCTGGCGAGCGCGCGCTCTGCGGGCAAGACCGTTGAGTTCCGCGGCGAGCAGATCGTAATCGAAGAGGCTTGCCCCGAGGCCTTTGAGGGCTGCGACATCGTACTCGGCGCTGCCGGCGACGATATCGCCAAGGAGCTGCTGCCCGAGGCCGTCAAGCGCGGCGCCGTTGTGGTTGACAACAGCCACGCCTTCCGCATGGATCCCGAGGTGCCGCTGGTCGTGCCCGAGATCAATGCCGATGACATCAAGTGGCATCACGGCCTGATCGCCAACCCCAACTGCGCGACCATCATCGGCCTGGTTCCCACGTGGCCGCTGCATCAGCTCGCCGGTGTGAAGCGCATGATCGTCTCGACGTATCAGGCGGCTTCGGGTGCCGGCGCTCCCGGTATGGCCGAGCTCGAGGCCCAACTGGCCGCCCTGGGCCGCGGCGAGGAGATTCCCGAGCCGCACGCATTTGCCGCCCAGCTCGCGAGCAACCTGATTCCGCAGATCGGCGGCGTCAAGGAGGAAGGCTTTACCTCCGAGGAGATGAAGCTGCAGAACGAGGGCCGCAAGATTATGCACCTGCCCGAGCTGCGCGTGAACTGCACCTGCGTGCGCGTGCCCGTGCTGCGTTCGCACTCCGAGAGCATTACGCTCGAGTTTGAGCGCGATATTACGGTGGAAGAGGCCCGTGCTGAGCTGGCTGTTGCTCCTGGCGTCAAGCTGGTTGACGATATGGCTGCCGAGGATGCACACGACCGCTTCCCCATGCCGATGGACACCTCCGACCAGGACCTGATTTGGGTCGGCCGCGTGCGCCGCGACATCTCGAACCCCGAGGCTGCGCGCGGCATCACCTTCTGGTGCTGCGGCGACCAAATCCGTAAGGGCGCGGCAACCAACGCCGTCCAGATCGCTAAGCTGCTCTGCGAGTAGTGTGACCTGTCCGGCGGGGGCCGGGCTTAGTTTTCAGAACGTCCTCGAC
>JAXKHW010000013.1:0-7735 GCA_036549635.1 Collinsella sp.
ATGTTGTACTGCGCAAGGGAAATGCCCAGGTCGCTGACGATCAGCGGCTGGAACAGGCTCATGCAGTTGACGAAAATCGTATAGCACGTGGCCATGATCACAAAGCCGGAAGCCACCACGAGCCAGCCGGGGAAGAACTTACGTTGCTGGGACATACTGCTCCTTATTTAACAAACGAATAGCCGGCGCCGGGCGCCGGTAGTGCCCAAGATTGCCTTGAAAGACAAGGGCATAGGCCTTACGGCCATGCCCGCAGGCTTGAAAGGCAAGGTTGGGTGCTACCGGTGGTCGGCGATATAGCCCAAAGCGACGGCGGTATAGGCCGCGGCACCGAGCGGCAGCTCGGCATCGTTAAAACGTGCCTTGGGATGGTGCTGGGCAAAGTGTTCGTCCGTGTCGGTTACGGCCGCGCCCACGGTAAAGTACGCACTCGGAATCTCGCTCGAGATAAGCGCGAAGTCCTCACTCGCCATGGCATGGAAAAGCGGCAAGAAAGCCGCCTTGGGCAGCACTGCGCCCACGTAGCCAAGCGACGCCTGAGTCATATCGCTGTCGAGTACAAGCGGCGGAACATCCGAAAGTGTCTCGATGGTCGCCGGCGTACGATAGGTCGCGGCAACGCCGTTAACGACCTCCGCGATGCGGGTCTTGAGGTGAGCCATGAGCTCAACATCAAAGCCGCGCAGCGTTCCCTCGAGCACGCAGGTGTCGGGGATGACGTTGGCCGCCAAGCCGCCAGCAAACTTACCAACGGTAAGTGCGACTTCCTTGGCCGCCGGCACCTCGCGGGAGATAAGCTCCTGGAGCGCCAGATGCACATGCACGCCTGCCGTGATGGGGTCGATGCAGATCTCGGGGCTCGAGCCATGGCCGCCCTTGCCCTGGAGCGTGATACGGAAACCGTACACGCCCGAGAGCGCCGGGCTGCCGTAGAGCACCAGGCCAAGCGGCGACTGGCTGTTGACATGCATGGCAAAGGCCGCCTGAGGGCGCGGGTTCTCGAGCAAGCCGTCGGCGATAGCGGCGCGGGCGCCCTCGAAGGTCTCCTCGCCCGGCTGGAACAGCAGTTTGACGGTGGCATTGGCGTCGATGAGCTCGGCCTCGCGGGCCTTGAGCAGGCGCGCCGCACCAAGCAGGGCCGTCGCGTGCATATCGTGACCGCAAGCATGCATGCAGCCATTGGTGGATGCAAAGGGCTCGCCGGATTCCTCGACAACGGGCAGGGCGTCCATATCGCCTCGGAGCATGACGACCGTTCCGGCCCGCTCGTCCTTGCACGTGCCATTGCCCTGAGCGGCCGCGGCCGCACCGGCACCGATCAGGCCAACGACGCAGGAACCGTCGACGAGCGTGGCAAACGGGATGTCCATCTCGGCCAGGCGCGCTTGGATATACGCAGAGGTCTGCGGGAGGTCGTTACCAAGTTCGGGCGTCCGATGCAGATCGTGACGCCATGCGGCAAGCTCATCGGCAAAAGTTTGAGCCTCTTTGACCAGACTGTCGCCAATGGCGGCTTGCGCCGCCGCGGTGGCCTTGGGCGCTGATTGCGGTTGAAGATCGGACAGTGCTGGTGCCATAGATGCCCTCCAGTAACGTTTTTGCAGCAAGCACTTTGATAGTGTAAAGTGCAAGGTACTACTTTAAGGGCGACGCATAAAAAATGCCGCCCCGGGAGGCGGCGCAACAAATTGTTTACAATTGCGGACGCGGCTTTCGACGCAAAAAATCGAAATGCGTCTCGCTCAAGATAATCGAAAGAAAGATGAGCGCGAAGCCGGCGAGCAGGCGCGAGGTGAGCGCCTCCCCCATCAGCAGTACCGAGAACAGCACACCCGAAGGCGACTCCATCGAAAGGAGCAGCGAGCCCGTCGAGGCTGGGACGTGCGCCAATCCAACGTTTTGGATGAGCAGCGCCACGCATGTGCAGCCCACCGAGAGAAACGCCATCACACTGATAAAGCTCGGCGTCCAAACGGACAGCGGCGCTTGAGTCTCGAATAGCAGCGACGTGATTAAACTCAAAACGCCATTGCCCACAAACATCCAAAACGTGATGACGTTGATATCCATCTTGCGACCGTACTTGGCGGTCACCGCCATCTGGATGGCAAAGAAGACCGCACCGCCCAGTGTGATGACATCGCCGACATTGAACTCGACGCTATCGAGCGCCACCAGACCAATGCCCGCCAGGCACAGCAACGCGGCGCCCAAGTTGTAACGGGTAAGCTTTTCGCCGCTTAGAACGTAGCTCGCAAACGGAACCAAGATGCAGTACGTGCCCGTCAAAAATGCACTCTTGCCTGCCGTGGTCTGTGCCAGGCCGATCGTCTGCAAACCGTAGGCACCCCACATGAGCGCGCCCATGCCAAGTCCAACAATCAGGTTTCGAGCGTTGAAATGGGCAACAATGCGCTCGTGGAAGATGGCAAGCATGACCAACGACGCCGGAAGAAAACGAATGTAGAGCAGCTCGAACACCGGAATGGTATCGAGCGCATCCTTCATGGTGGTGAAGGAATAGCCCCAGATGACCGCCACCGAAAGCAGCAAGACCTTCCAGAACAGCGGCGAGCGCGCACCGGCACCGCGGGAGGCACCGCCGGCACCTAGGTCTTCGCGGGCTACAGGGCTATCGGGCATATTCTCGATTTCGTTGGCAGCGTATTGGGCCATGGAACATCCTCACACTCAATCTGGGCGTGGTGTCCGCACGCGTATGGCTGCGTGCCGCCTCATGGTCAAATAAAAACGGGGCGCACCGGACCCCCGGTACGCCCCGCTACTGTAGCAACAACCAGCGTTGCATCGCAATCCAGCATAATAAAGTGTCAAACTGGAAGACCTCGATGTTCCGACGGCGTTTACGTGGCTGAACTAGATCAACTTAGTTGACTCCAGTTTTTCGATGATCCAGTCGTTAGCTTTGATGACCGGGCGGCGGAAGACGACGCCCAGTGCCAGCGACGGAATCAGATAGCTCGCCAGAATGCCTAGCTCAATCCAGTACTCCATGTGGTACGCACCGGCCATGGCGGCATGCATGGCGTTGATGCCGTGGGTGAACGGCAGGAACGGATAGATCGCCTGGAACACGGGGCCGGTCATCTCGATGGGGAACGTGCCGCCCGAACCGCCGACCTGCATGACCAGCAGCACGACGGCGAGCGCCTTGCCGATATCGCCAAACGAAACCGTAAGCGTGTAGACGATATTGGAAAACACGAGACTCGCGACCCAGCCCGCCAGCACAAACTGCAGCGGGTCGTCGCACTGGATGCCAAAGAACAGGATGTCGCCCGCACACACGAGCGTTGCCTGCAGCAGGGCCAGACCGCCAAAGAACAGGTAGCGGCCCAGGTAGATCTCGTGCAGGCGCACGGGGATGAGCTCGTTGATAAGCTCATCGTCAACCGAGACCTTCATCATGGCCGCCAGCACAATCGAGCCCACCCAGAGCGACAGAATCGTGTAGAACGGTGCCATGGCCGATCCGTAGTTGCGTATCGGATAGACCGGCTTGCGATCGAGCGCGACGGGGCCGGAAAGCGACACGGCCAGACCCTCGGGATCATTGCCGATCATCGTCTTGATCGTAGCGAGGTCATCCGACATCAAGGCGCCGTCGAGCTCGTCCTTAAACGCACTGATCTTGTCCGACGCCTCGCCCAGCTGATCAGAAGCCTTGTTGACCAGCTTTGCAGCCTTGGAGAGGCCCTTTGCCAGCGAACCGGATGCGTCGGTCAGGCCAGCAACAGCACTATCCAGATCGTTCGAAATACCGTTCAGCGAATCCAAAACGCCCGAGATGGTCTTCTTGAGCTCCTTTGCCTTGGCCGAAAACGTAGAGTCGTAGTCAGTCTTGGCGCCCGAGATACCAGCCTTGGCATCCGCGATTGCCTGATCGACCTCGGCACGCGACTTATTAACCTCTGCCATGCTGTCAGAGAGAGACTTCGCGGTGGCCGTCAAGTCCTTGGCGTTGTTGCGATACTCCACAGCAATCCTGCTCAGCGATGTTGCCACAGACTTGAGGCTGTCCTGGAGTTTTTCGTCAGTCACCTGATCGGCAAAGCTGCGGAGCTGGTCGGCCGTGGCGTCGATATCGTCGGCACGCGTGTTGAGCGCCGCCGCGGCATCGTTGAGCTGGGACACTGTAAGGTCGACATGTTGATTCGCGGCATCAAATGCCTTCGCAAGCTCGGCGGACACGTTGTCAAACGAGCCCGCGCTTCCGTCAATCGCGGCATTGATGGCGTCGTTGGCGTCCTTCAGCGCTTCCTTGGAATCGCTAATACCGCTCTTGACATGCTCCATCAGCTGCTTCGTTGACTCATCGACCGTGCCCGTCTGCTTGAGCATGCCGCTCGCCGACGTCAGCGAATCGGACGTGGAGCTCAAAATGCCCGCCAGCGACGAAGCATTTGCCCGAACGTCTCGCAGGTCCTCAATCGAATCGCCGAGCGTCGAGGACAGGTTGGCGATAAAGTTACCCACCTGGTCGGTGCTCATGTAATCGAGCAGGCTGGACACCGTCTTAAGACCGATCGTCGTAATGGTCTCGGTAAAAGTTTTGTTAACCTGGCTCTGGACGGCGCTCGAACCCTTCTCGGTCACGATCTGCGCAATGGCGTTGGCCTTCTGATTCTCATAGAACTCGATATCGGCATGCTTCACGTCGGTCGAGAAAAGCGTCATCATGTCAGCGCTAAACGTTTTGGGGATAACGACGGCAGCATAGTACGCGCCCGACTTAACGCCCTCGATAGCCTTTTCGCGATTGTTGAGCACAACCCAATCGAAGCTCTCGTTGCCGCGTAGGGTGGCGGTCACGTTTTCGCCCACGTTAACCTCGACGGGGATCAAATCGCTCTCGTAACCCTCATCGGTGTTGACCACGGCGATCTTAAGATTGCCGGTGTTGCCGTACGGATCCCAGCTGCCGGCGATGTTAAACCACGCGTACAGACACGGTACGATAATGAGGCCCATCACGACAACCAAGCCGATCACGGAGCGAGACACGTTTTGGACATCGCGCTTAAACAGATGCAGGATGTTCTTCATTTATGCCTCACCTCCTTTGGAGTGCTTGCCAAGCGCGGTGGTATCTCCATCATTTGTGGCTGTGCTGTCGCTGCCCTGAGATTTATGGTGCGAGCCGATATGCGGCAAGCGGCCCGTGGACTGATCGCCGCCCTTGGCACCACGCTCGCTGGCGTTGAGGCCAAACATGTGGCGGGCGGCAGGAATGGCGGCCGTGTGTTCGCGCATCTCGCGACGCAGGTCCTCATCCGAAAGCGCCGAGATGCGCATCTGGGTATTGAGGCTCGCTCGGATATATTCGATATTGATAAGCCAGCCGCAGATGGCAATAACCGAGATGATCCAAATGACAAGCAGGATGATCTTGCCGTTATTGTCGATATCGAGAACCGTCGACAGGACAAAGAGCAGGACCTGAACGCCCACCACGGCGGCAAAACCGCCCTTGATGTAGTACGGGTAGCGATGTTCAAAGGCGACCGCATGATCGAGCAGTTCGAGACGGTACGAATCGGAATCGAGCATGACGCGCATGGCCGTGCGCAGCGAGTAGCGCTGGCGCGGCAGGTCGTTGGACTCGCAAATCATCATACCGGTCGTGGAGAGCTGTTTATCAAAGAGCAGGTTAAGGTTGAGCAGCAGCGGACGCAGCTGCAGGCCGATAAAGAGCGCCACGATCAAGAACACGCCCAGAATGCACAGGTTAAACAGGTAGTTGAACGAATACATGCCGCCGACCGTCTCGCGCAGCAGATTGATGCCGTAGGTAAAGGGCAGCAGCGGGTGCAGCCACTGGAAGAAGCCGGGCATCATCTCGATGGGGTACATGCCCGACGAACCCGGGATCTGCACGATGACGAGAATGACGCCGATAGCCTTGCCGATATGCTTAAACGTGGTGGACAGCGCATAGATGATATTGACGTAGGTGAACGAAATGGCGATGCCGCCCAGCACGAACAGCAGCGGGCTGACGCACTGCACGCCAATCACCAGATCGCCTACCGTAACGATGATGGCCTGCAACGCGCCCAGGATCACCATGAGCAACCAGCGGCCAAAGTAGCCCTGACGCGCGGTAAAGCTGCCGATGCCTTCGCGATCGACCTCGAGCTTGTAGATGGCGATAAGCACGTAGCCGCCCACCCAAAGCGCCAGGTTGGTATAGAACGGGGCAATGCCCGAGCCGAAGCTCTTAACCGGATAGATCGACTTGGACGCGAGCTCAACCGGAGATGCCATGAAGTCTGCGACGTCATTGACGTCGACGCCCATCAGGTCGGCCAGCTCGCCCATGGACTCGGAGGTCTGTAGCGCCGCGATGTCGTTGGCGGCGGTTGCGAGCTTGTCCTGGACCTTGGCAAGCGAGGAATCGGTCTGGGACAGCGTGGTCTTGGCCTGGCCGAGCGTAGCGTTAAGCTGCGAAAGCGTACCGCGCGCGCTTGCAATCGTGGGCGTGAGGCCAGATACGATACCCGTCAAATCACCCGAGACGGCGGCAAAGGAATCAAGCGCGCTCGAGGCCTTCGGCAGCGCGTTTTGGCCCAAGTCCGTCTGGGCTTGGCCAAGGTTGGTCGCACCGGTATGAATTGCGTTATTGATAGCGTCACTGGCACCCGAAACAGCCGCTGCGTCATTCGCCATGGCGCTCGACTGCGCGGACAGACCGTCCTTGATGCTCTGAAGCTTTTCATTCTGCTCTCGAAGCAAATCGATGGTCGATACAATGCGCGCGTCAATTTCCTCGGAACCTGTCGACGTGTCATTGGCGAGAATCTCCAAGTGCCCGATAACGGCCTTATTGTGGTCGATCGTCGCTTGAAGAGACTCGAGCGAGTTGTCGATACGGGTGGTCGTAGATGTGACCGCGCCCGTCAGCTTGCCGATGGCAGCGTTCGCAGAGGCCGATGTCTTGGTGAGCGCAAGGCTGCCTTCCGAGAGCGCCTTGGAGAGCGAGGTGATGGAGTTGCCCGCCGTGGTGCGAGCCTCGCTCAGCAGGTCGTTGCCCTGGGAGATCGCCTGCGTCAGCGACGGTGCCTGGCCTTGCAAGCCGGCAAGTGCCGCATCAGCCGAGGCGATAGCGCCACTCGTCTTATCGATGGCGGCATTCATATCGCCAATCGAATCGCGCACCTTGCCCAAGGTGTCGGACGCCTCGGACACCGAACTTGCCAGCGAGTCCTGAGTCTGGGTTGCCTTGTCCTTTAAATCGACACCGGCATCCTTGGCGATACCGGCAACAGTCTTGCCTACCGTAGAGACAAATTCCGAGTTGATCTGCTCCTCGATGGTGTTTGCACCGGTATCGGTAACCTTGGGCGCAATGGCGCTCTTCTTCTCATTGACGTAGTACGTGAGCTTGGGCTGATGGTAGTTGCCGTCGAGCATCGAAACCAGGTTATCCGAGAAGTTCTTGGGAATCACGATAGCGGCATAGTACTCACCGCTCTCGACGCCCTCTTTGGCATCGGCCGCCGAGTCGACGAAGGTCCAGCCCAGCTGATCGTTTTCCTTGAGCTGATCGACAACCTGGTCGCCCGCATTGAGCTCGCCCACCAGGTCGTTTTGGGTTCCCTGGTCGTTGTTGGCGATAGCAATCTAGATGCCTTGGGTGTTTCCATACGGATCCCAGTTTGCCACGATGTTATACCAGGCATACAGCGAGGGAATAACGCACACGCCTAGGGTA
>JAXKHW010000151.1:0-7610 GCA_036549635.1 Collinsella sp.
CAGGAGCTTGCCTGTGCTGCTCACAAGGCCCTCGGTTGCCTGGGTATCTCGCGCAGCGACTTTATCGTGAGTGAGGACGGCCCCGTTATCCTCGAGACCAATACCATTCCCGGCATGACCGATACGTCGCTGTATCCGGACGAGATCCGCCACACCGACGACATGACGTTCCCGCAGGTCTGTGACAGCCTGATTCGTATGGGCCTTCGTCGAGCGGGCATTACATGCTAATCGAGGACGCGGTTTCGTCGGGAACGCCGCAGTTTGTCATCGACTCCTATGCCACGCTTGCCGAACGCGCCAAAACGCAGTCCTTTGGCCTTATCGAGGAAGATGTGATTGTCCTCGATACCGAGACCACAGGTCTTTCGGTGCAGGACAATGAGCTGATCGAGATCTCGGCGGCCCGTCTTTCGGGCCGCGAGATCGTCGACCGTTTCGATACCTTCGTGCATCCCAAGCAGCTGATTCCCGCCGAGATTACCGAGCTCACGAGCATTACAAATGCCGATGTGGCAGATGCCCCGTCGGCCGTTGAGGCCGTCGCCGCTCTCGCCGATTTTGTCGGTGGTTGCCCGGTGATCGCACATAACGCCACGTTCGACCGCTCGTTTATCGAGTCGGTCAAAGGCGGCGTCAACGTGAGCGATATTTGGATCGATTCGCTGGCGCTGTCGCGAATCGCGCTTCCGCGCCTGGCCTCGCACAAGCTGTCTTTTATGGCCGATCTGTTTGGCTGTGACTCGGTATCACACCGTGCCAATGCCGACGTCGACGCCCTGTGTGGCGTATGGCGCGTGTTGCTCGTGGCGCTCACCGACTTGCCCCAGGGCCTCATGGCGCGCCTAGCCGACATGCATCCGGATGTGCCTTGGTCCTATCGTCCTATCTTCTCATTCTTGGCAGGGCAGAACCCTGGTTCTATCTTCTCTCTCAGCGCCGCTCGTGCTGACGTTCTCAAGGCCGATCGCGCCGACGATCGGGTGGACGCCGACGAACTGCCGGTCCTCAAGATGCCGAGTCGTGAGGAGATTGAGGCAGACTATGCGCCAGGTGGCCTGGTCAATCGCATGTACCCCACCTACGAGCCGCGTGATGAGCAGATTGCGATGGCGCTCGAGGTCCGCGATGCGCTGGTCACGGGCACTCATCGTGTAATTGAGGCGGGCACGGGCGTCGGCAAATCGATGGCCTATCTGGTGCCTTTTGCCGAGGCAGCACGCCGTAACAACATCACGGTTGGTATTGCGACCAAATCGAACAATCTCGCCGACCAGCTCATGTACCATGAGCTGCCAAAACTTGCCGAGCAACTGGACGGTGGTCTGTCATTTTGCGCTCTCAAGGGGTATGACCACTATCCGTGCCTGCGCAAGCTTGAGCGCATGAGCCGCGGCCAGGCCGAGATTACCACCAAGCGCGATCCGGCGGACACGCTCACGGCGGTCGCGGTCATTATGGCGTACGTCTGCCAATCAGCCGATGGCGACCTCGACTCACTTGGCATTCGGTGGCGCAGCGTCAACCGCCCCGACTTTACGACGGCCTCGCGCGAGTGTGCTCGTCGCCTCTGCCCGTTTTTCCCTGATAAATGTTTGGTCCACGGCGCTCGCCGTCGTGCGGCGCATGCCGATGTGGTGGTCACCAACCATTCCCTGCTGTTCCGCAACGTTGCGGCCGAGGGCAGGATTTTGCCTCCGATTCGTCATTGGGTAATCGACGAGGCCCATTCCATCGAGCGCGAGGCGCGCCGCCAGTGGGCGCGCGTGGTGTCGGCGGACGAGTCACGCGTTCTGTTTGAGCGCCTGGGTGGCTCGAGCACCGGCGCGCTAAGCCAGGTTTCCCGTGATTTGGCAACCTCCGAGGGCTCTACGCTCTATCTGGGCCTTACTGCCAAGGCGACGTCGACGGTTGCGCGCGCGAGCATGGCAATCGCCGACGTGTTCGATGGCGTTCGCGAGCTCGGCCGCCGTGCCCGTGGGGGTTATGACAATGCCAATCTATGGATTGGCCCCGAGCTGCGCGAATCTGACGACTGGCATGATTTCTTACAGTCGGCCTACGCTGCCATCGACGCGTTGGAACAGGCTGACAAGAGCGTCGACGCGCTGGTGCAAGCCGTCGCCGCCGACAAGCCCGAGGTTGTTGTCGACCTGGGTGATATCTCGCGCCGCTTGCACGAGCTGGCCGAGAACCTCAAACTCATCATTGACGGCACCGATGAACACTACGTGTATTCGCTGCAGGTCAATCGCAGGTTGCGTGCCGGCGGAGAGTCAATGACCGCAGAGCGCATCGACATTGGCGAGGCCTTGGCAACCGAGTGGCTGCCCGAGGTTCACACGGCTATCTTTGCCTCGGCGACCATGACGGTGTCCAAAAGCTTTGAACACTTTAACCACGCGGTCGGCCTCGATCGCATCGGTGCTTCAACATCCTCATCGTTGCACTTGGACTCGAGCTACGACTTCGATTCGAACATGGCTGTAGTCGTTGCGGGTGATATCCCCGATCCGCGCGATCGTGAGAGCTATCTTACGGCGCTCGAGCGCGTGCTGGTCGACGCCCATCTTGCCATGGGCGGATCGGTGCTCACGCTGTTCACCAATCGGCGCGACATGGAAGACCTGTACGCCCGCGTTGAGCCCAAGATGGCCCGTGCGGGTCTGGAACTCAACTGCCAGCAGCGCAACTCATCTCCTCGTCGCCTGCGCGACCGGTTTATCAGCGAGCCGACTTCATCGCTTTTTGCGCTTAAGGCCTTCTGGGAGGGATTCGACGCCAGCGGCGAGACGCTGCGCTGCGTCATCATTCCCAAGCTGCCGTTCTCGAGCCCCACGGACCCGCTCTCGTGCGAGCGCAACCTGCGTGAAGACCGCGCTTGGGCGCGCTATTCGCTGCCCGAGGCGGTGCTCGAGGTCAAGCAGGCGGCCGGCCGCCTTATCCGCTCGTCGACCGATTGCGGCGTGCTGATTCTGGCCGACCCGCGCCTGGTGACGAAGGGCTACGGAAAGAAGTTCTTAACGTCGCTGCCCACGAGCTCCTACCAGCGCATCGAATCGGCACAGATTGGGCACTATCTGCAACTGTGGCGTGCACGCCACGAGCGGCGGCGCTAAAGCGGACAGACGAGGGTTTTTGCCATATCGCACAGACGCTTTGACAGGGCGGGGTCATCCAAGATGTGGATGGCTCCGCCCGCTGCAATTATCTGGCTCAGTAGCCAACGCTCGGAGCCGTAATGCACGGTTACCGTTGCCATGTCTGCTCCGCTGCGCTCGATTAGGGTGATGCCGGCCCAGTCCAGATGCTCCGCCATATCGAATGGCATCAAGAGCTTTGCGCTACGCTGCGTCCGAGCAAGGGAATCGTGGAGGGATGTGACGTCCGGTGCATGAGGCACGACGGAGTCTTCCGTCAAGGCGAGTCCCTCGATTTTATCCATGCGATAGGTGCGCTGCTCATCGACCGCGATGTCCCAGGCAATCAGGTATGTTTGGTCGCCGTTTGCCGTAATGCGCAAGGGGTCGACCAGACGCTCACGTGGCCGTGCATCGTCCATCGAGCGATACGAGATGCGGCAGCGAACACCGTCCTGAATGGCGCAGCTCAGCTGCTGCCAGTGCGACCCGTGGTTGACGGTGTCAAAGACGCGCTGGTTATAGCCGAGCTCTTCGGGTAGAAGGGCATGTCGAATCCGAGCTGCCGTATGCGGCTCGATCCCCAACGATTCAAGTTCATGGTTGAGCACAGCGCCCTTGGCGGCACTCAAGCGCAGCGGTAGCACACGCCCGGCGTCACCGGTGAGGACCACACGCTCGCCGCGGCATTCGCAGATGATGCGCGCGCCCGATTCTCGGTCCGCGAGCGTCGAGACGATCTCGAGAATCTCGTCGAGCGATACCCCCGTGATGTCAAAGCGACTGCAAATCTCGGTCCGTGTCATGCCGCTCTCGCCGGCGGCGTAGAGGGCCTCCATGATGTCGATGGCGCGCGAGAGTCTCTGCTCGCTGGTGAGTTTACGCACGGGCATACTCGTGCACCGTCCTTTCAATGAGGTGGTTCCACGCCTGTTTGAGCGATTTGGGGGCCACGGGCCTCATGCCGTCCATGGCGTGGGCCATGCAAAATGAGGCGCCGGCTTCAAGATCGCGCACGTCAACGGTCCAGGTCCATCCCACATCGGTGTGTACGAGCTCACCTCGCCCACGCGTGAGACCGTTGATCATATCGATCTGCGTCTGAGGGGCGAATGAGAACGTGGCTGCAACGGGCGGTCGGTCGGCAAAATCGAATTCAAAGAACAGGTAGTCGCTGAGGTTGAAGTCCGCGGGGATGACGTAGGCCTTCGAAGGACGCCAAGCGCGAACGATACGGTCGCAGCGGAATGTCCTGATGTCGTCGGTGACGTTGTCGAGGCCGCAGAAGTAAGCCACGCCCTCGCGCTCGAACATGCCGTAGACGCAGACGGTACGTTCTCTCTGCTCGCCGCGTCCGTTCTGATATAAAAATCGCAGCGCGCATCGCTCGGCAAAGGCGCTCCAAACCGCATCGACGGTGGGAGAGCGGCTGATCGGCGCCTCGTCTACCGTCGTCCTGCCGGTGAGATAGGCAATCTTGGAGCGAATATCGGCAAGCGGTGCGGCAAAAGTGGATGAGCCGGCCGCTAGTGTCTGGTCGATGGCGTTGAGCAGGATATCGGCGTCGTCTGCGGTAATGAGGCCGCCTGCCGCAAACGTGTGCTCGCGGTCGATTGTCCACGAGCTTTCCTCGGTCTCCTGCGCGCCGGTGGGGCGAACCTCCTTGATTAAGATGCCGCGTTCGAGCAGCTTGTCACGATCGCGTCGAAACTTGCGCTTATCCGAGTCGATATTGCCCGAGCCATATCCCAGGTCAGAATCCAAGACGATCTGCTCGGTCGTCAGCGGTTCGGGGGAGCTATTGAGCACAAAGAAAAGATTGAGGATGCGCTGAGCCGTTTTATCGAAACTGGGCTCCGAATTTCCCTTTTTAATTGTCTCGGTCGTGTCGCTTGCCGTCATAGAGTCCTCGCATGAGAAGGTGGTTTGCTGCCATGATTTTAGTCCGATATGGAGATTAGGCTATATCCTTGTCCGCTCGGGGCGTTAAGATGGCCCGAATTCGGTCGTTTGCGCTCGCTCGGGGTATACTTTCGACTATATACGGTTCTAATGTGCATGCATTGGGCCTATTTGTCGGATTATGGATGTGGAGCGCACATGGCGAACACCCAGAACTATATTAACCACCTGCTGCAGAACACCGGCATTACGCCGGCATGCAGCGAAGAAGAGCGCTTGGCTGCCGAAGATATCGCTCAGATCTTCCGCAACCACGGCTTTGACCCCGAGGTTCAGGAGTTCAATGCCCCGGCGCCCAGTAGGTTGGCATTTGCCGTTACCGGTATTCTTGCGTTTGCCGGCGCCCTGCTGATGGGCATCGGCGGCGGTATCGGCTTGGTCGGCACCTTGCTGGCCATTGTCGGCGCCGTTCTTTACGTGCTCGAGCGCACGGGCCACCCCGTGGTTTCGCGCCTGGGCAAGACGGGCGTGAGCCAAAATGTCATCGCCTACCACAAGGCCTCGGGCCCGCTCGCGTCCCCGCGTAACCGCCCGGTGGTCGTTGTCGCACACTACGACTCTCCCCGTGCTGAGCTGCTCGCCCGCGAGCCTTATGCTTCGTATCGTGCACTCATCGCCAAGCTGTTGCCCGTTGCCACGGTTGCCCCCGCTGCCGTTGCCATCCTGCGTATTCTGCCGCTCCCCGGCGCGCTCAAGGTTCTGCTGTGGATTGTCGCGATCCTCGCTTCCCTCGTTGCACTCGCCAACGCGGTAAACATCATCTCTAACCGCCACATTCTTCCCTATACGTCTGGCGCGGTGTGCAACAAGTCTTCTGTCGCCGCTATGCTCGGCGTTATGGACAACGTTGCTCCCTTCCAGGGCGAAAACGAGTTTCCCGACGATGTTCCGTTCGATACCTATTTTGGGGAGCAGAAGCGTCGTGCCGAGGAAATGGCGCGCGCAGCGGCGGAATATGCCGCGGCCCAGCAGCAAAACGACTACGGCAACACCATCGAGTATGAAGAGCCTACCTACGCCGAGGACGAATTCGGTCAGCCGATTGCTCCCGACGCTCAGACCGAGCCCGAACAGGGCGAGGCTTTCGACGAGCAAATCGAGGGCTTTGAGGGTGCGTCTGCCGACGAGACGCTGATCGGCGCTATCGTGCCTGAGGATCAGAATCAGGCTGCCCAAGCCGAAGAGTTCAATGACGAGGTTCCCGCTGCCGAGCCGGCGGAGGAGTCTGCCGAGCCCGAGCCCAAGCTCTATCGCAACGCCGCCGGCAACATCCGCTTTGGTTCGGATGCCATCCGTGCGCTCGGAATGCTTCCCGAGTCCTGCACGCTCGATTACGAGGAGGGCGAGGAGCCAACGTTTGAGCCCGAGCCTGCCCCCGTCGTGGCTGCGCCTGCGCCCGTTGTCGCTGCGGATGATGAGTCTGCCGCGGTTACCGCTGCCGTTGCCGATCCCGAGGCGGTGTCCGCGTTCGATCCCGCGGCAGGACTGGACATTTTGGCTCCCGCCGCACCGGCGCAAGACGTTGCGGACGAGTCTGACGACGATTACGTTGAACAACCGAGGCGCGTGTCTTACGAGAGCGATACTGATTTCTCGGCCGAGATTCCCGCGGCAACGCCGCATGCCGACATTGCATCCGCGTTCTCGTCGATTGGCGCCAGCGCTTCCAACTTCTTTAAGGGTGCGTTTGCAAAGGGCAAGAAATTTGTCGACGATTTCGAGGAGAAGCGCGCTGCCGCACGCGAGGCTGCCGAGCAGGAGGCTATCGCTCAGCAGCAGGCAGCCGAGGCGGCACGTGAGCTCGCGGCGCAAGAGTTCGAGCAGAACGAGGCTATGCAGTCCGCGCCCGTCGAAGCCGCCGAAGCTACAACGTCCTTTGAGTCCCAGCAACCGGCGTCCGCGGATGTTGTTGAAGCGACGACGTCTTTCGAGGCTCAGGAGCACGTCGATAGCACCATGTCGTTTGATGCCGCGCAGTTCGATTCCATGATAACGTTTGAAAAGCAGGGCACCGCGATTGCCGAGCCCCTTCCTATTTCCGATGAGCAGGGCGACGCGGCAGACGATGACGAGCCTATTGATGCTGCCGAAATCCAAGATGTCGCCGAGGACGAGTCCGTTGAGGCCAACTCTGACGAAGAGCAATACGCGGCAGCCGATCAAGGTGATTCGACCGAGGTCGAGCAGGAGGAAGTGCCTGCGGTTTCCGAGACTCCCGAGACGGATGAGTCGAGGCCTTACTCCACGCAGATTTTCACCATGCCGACCCCGAGTGGTTCCGGTGCCACGGTTGCCAATGTCGCTCCCACTCAGGACGAAACGGTCGATTCCCTTATGGCCCAGATTTCCTCCCAGGCATCGCCGCGTCCGCAGATGAATGTTCCCGATCCGGCGTCGGCACCGTCGCCTGCACCTTCCTCGTCTCCGCTGGCTTCGGTCCCCGATCCGTCGCTGCCGTCTATGAAGCAGGCAAACGTTGCGTCTCGCACGTCGCTGTTCGACCTTCCC
>JAXKHW010000152.1:0-2752 GCA_036549635.1 Collinsella sp.
AAGGAGCTCGCGGCCGAGCTCAACATGGATACCGCCTACCTCAACCGCGAGCTGGGCGTGGGCTTCTCGGGCGGCGAGAAGAAGAAGGTCGAGATGCTCCAGCTTCTGCTGCTGCAGCCCAAGCTCGCCATCCTGGATGAGACCGACTCGGGCTTGGACGTCGACGCGCTTTCCACCGTCAGCCACGGCATGGACGCCTACCGCAGGAGCTGCGACGGCTCCATGCTCATCATCACGCACAACACGCGCATCTTGGAGCACCTGGATGTCGACCGCGTCCACGTTATGGTCAAGGGCCACATCGTGCGCGAGGACGACGCCTCGCTGATCCCCTGGATCGACAAGAACGGCTTTGAGACCTTCGAGCGCGAGGCCGCCGAGCAGCGCGCCCAGGCCGAGGCCGCCGCTGCCGAGCAGCAGGCGTAAAGGGGCGGCGCAATGACCAAGAACCGCACCGAGGTCGCGGACATCGACCGCAGCCTCTACGACTTCGCCTATGGCGAGGAGGGATTTGAGCGCCTCGACGCCGGCATCACGCCCGACATCGTGCGCGAGATCAGCGCCAAGAAGGACGAGCCGCAGTGGATGCTCGACCTGCGCTTAAAGTCCCTCGAGATCTTTAATCGTTTTCCCGACCCGACGTGGGGCCCCTCCATCGAGGGCCTGGACATGGATAACATCGTCACCTATGTCAAGCCCAACACCGACCAAAAGCACGACTGGGAGTCGGTGCCCGACGACATCAAGAGCACCTTTGAGCGCCTGGGCATCCCCGAGGCCGAGCGCAGCTATCTGGCAGGCGTCGGCGCGCAGTACGACTCCGAGCTCG
This sequence comes from Collinsella sp., assembly GCA_036549635.1. Classification (GTDB taxonomy): domain Bacteria; phylum Actinomycetota; class Coriobacteriia; order Coriobacteriales; family Coriobacteriaceae; genus Collinsella. Next base: position 830 of record JAXKHW010000152.1, read on the forward strand.
TCTACCACAACATGCAGGACACCGCGTCCAAGATGGGCATCGTCTACTCCGGTATTGAGGAAGCCCTGCACGACCCGCAGTGGGAACCGCTCATCCACGAGAAGTTTATGACGCTCATCCCGCCCACCGACCACAAGTTTGCGGCCCTGCACGGCGCCGTATGGTCGGGCGGCTCGTTTGTCTACGTGCCCAAGGGCACCAAGCTCGACTTCCCGCTGCAGAGTTACTTCCGTCTTAACGCCAAGGGCGCCGGCCAGTTTGAGCACACGCTCATCATCGTCGAGGACGATGCCGACCTGCACTTCATTGAGGGTTGCTCCGCGCCCAAGTACAACGTGGCCAACCTCCACGCCGGCGCCGTCGAGCTCTTTGTGGGCAAGCGTGCGCACCTGCGCTACTCTACCATCGAGAATTGGTCCAAGAACATGTACAACCTCAACACCAAGCGTGCGCGCGTGGACGAGGACGGCGACATCGAGTGGATCAGCGGCTCCTTCGGTAGCCACGTGGGTTACCTCTACCCCATGAGCGTGCTCAACGGCCGTCGCGCCCGCTCGAGCTTTACCGGCATCACCTTTGCCGGCGCCGGGCAGAACCTCGACACCGGCTGCAAGGTCGTGCTCAACGCGCCCGAGACCTCGGCAACCGTCGAGACCAAGGGCATCTCCAAGAGCGGCGGCATCCAGACCTTCCGCAGCTCCATCGTGGCCACGCCCAAGGCCGAGGGCTCCAAGGCAACCGTGAGCTGCCAGTCGCTCATGCTCGACGACCAGAGCCGCTCCGACACCATCCCCGCCATGGACATCCGCGCCAAGAATGTCGACATCGGCCACGAGGCCACCATCGGCCGTATCGGCGACGATAAGGTGTTCTACCTGATGAGCCGCGGTATCTCGGAGGAAGAAGCCCGTACCATGATCGTCAACGGCTTTGCCAACCCGGTCTCCAAGGAGCTACCGCTGGAGTACGCCGTCGAGATGAACAACCTGATCAAGCTCGAGATGGAAGGAGCGATCGGATAATGAAACAGACCACGAACACCGCTGCTACCACCCTTGAGCAGGTCAATGCGATGCCGGCTGCCACATGGGGCTGGCTGAAGATGAACCAGACCAAGCTCGAGCTCTCTGACGAGCTTGCCGCCGCTCCCGCCGAGACCGTTAAGGTTGAGGGCTTGGACGAGCAGTTTGCTGGCGTGGCAGACGCGTTCGACGCCGCCATGGACGCCATGGCCGAGCGCTTCCCCGAGCGCCGCGCCTCCGCGCCCGGCGATGCCGCCGACCGCGCCCGCATCACGCCCGAGACCGAGCTCGACGTGCCCGCCACCTCCGTCTACCAGGCCGGTGCCATTAAGCTGGAGGAGGAGCTCTCCCCCGCTGAGGCCTTCGAGACTGGCATGGGCGAGGCTGCCTACACCTACCTGGCCGACCACGCCACCAAGCGCGTCGTCATCGATGTGCCCGCATACAAGCACGCCACGGTTACCGTGCGTGTGAGCGGTGTCGATGCCGCCGCGGCCATCGCCGCCATCGACGTCGTCGTCCGTCCCCAGTCGACGCTCGACCTGCAGATCGCCCTGGACTCCCCCGTTGCCGGCGAGGGCGTCGTGGGATCCGTGCTGCGCGTGTGCGCCCACGAGTACGCCACCGTCAACGTGACCTGCACGCAGACGCTCGACGATAGCTGGATCGCGCTCGACGACACCGGCCTGTTCCTGGACGAGGGCGCGCGCGTCAACGTGCAGCACACCGTCCTGGGTGCCGGCGCCAGCGCCACCGGCCTTGCCGGCGACCTGCTGGGCGATACCGCCAAGGTCACCATCGATACTGACTACCTGGGCGCCCGAGAGCAGGTGCGCGACTTTAACTACGAGCTGCGCCACCGCGGTCGCAAGACCGAGTGCGAGATCGACGCCAACGGCGT
>JAXKHW010000153.1:0-4026 GCA_036549635.1 Collinsella sp.
ACGAGAATGCCGATCAGGAAGGCGAGGTGGCGTAAGCCATGGCAGACGCTAAGGATTTCCTGTTTGAGATCGGTACGGAGGAAATGCCCTCCGCACCGCTGAACAATGCCGTCAAGCAGCTTGGCTCCATGATTGCCAAGGGTCTCGACGAGGCCGGTCTGGCCCACGGCGAGGTCCGTGTGATCTCGAGCCCGCGCCGCCTGGCTGCGCTCGTGGCTAACGTCGCCACCGCGACCGATGAAGTCCATGAGGTCAAGCGTGGCCCCGCGGCCAACATTGCCTTCGACGCTGACGGTAACGCCACCAAGGCCGCCCAGGGCTTTGCCCGCAAGTGCGGTGTGGCTGCCGAGGACCTGGTCCGTCGCGAGGACACTGACGGTCGCGAGTATGTGTTCGCCGAGAAGAACATTCCCTCCGCACCGGCTACGCCGATTCTGACCGCTCTGTGCGAGAAGACCATCGCCGGCCTGCAGTGGCCCAACTACCGCAGCCAGCGCTGGGGTCACGAGCATGCGACCTTTGTTCGTCCGGTCCGCTGGATCTGCTGCCTTTTGGGCGAGGATGTTGTGCCCGTGTCGTTTGCCGACGTGACGAGCGGCAACACCACGCGCGGTCATCGCGTACTTGGCCCTGGCGACCATGTTGTTGCCAGCCCCGCCGTCTACGAGCAGGTGCTTGAGGACGCCGGCGTGCTTTCTGCCGAGCGTCGTCGCGAGGCCATCCTTGCCGGTATCGCCGAGGTCGAGGCCGCTCGCCCCGGCTGTCATGTCGACACGCCCAAGAAGGTCTTCGAGGAGGTCATTAACCTCTGCGAGTGGCCGACGGTGCTCGTCGGTACCTTCGATGAGGAGTTCCTCAAGGTCCCGCACGAGATCATCTGCGAGTCCATGCTCACCAACCAGCGTTACTTCCCGATCTATGACGGCGAGGGCAAGCTCACGCGTGAGTTCGTGGTCGTCTCCAACAGCAAGCCCGAGAACGCCGAGCGCGTGATCGACGGCAACGAGCGCGTCGTGCGCGCCCGTCTGGACGACGCAAAGTTCTTCTACGAGGAGGACCTGAAGATCTCCCTCGACGAGTTCCGTGAGCGTCTGGCCAAGGTTGCCTTCCAGGAGAAGCTCGGTAGCGTGCTCGCCAAGTCCGAGCGCATTGAGCAACTCGCGCTTTCCATCGCTCGCGAGGCCCATCTGGGCGCCCACCTGGCCGCCGATGCCGCTCGCGCCGCGCACCTGTGCAAGGCCGACTTGGTATCCAACGCCGTCGTCGAGTTCACGAGCCAGCAGGGCGTGATGGGCGGTTACTACGCCACCGCGATGGGGGAGAACGACGAGGTTGCCCACGCCATTCGCGATCATTATCGTCCCCGCTTTGCCGGTGACGAGCTGCCCGAGGGCACCGCTGGCTGCATCGTGGCCTGCGCCGACAAGCTCGATACCATCGCCGGTATCTTTGCCATCGGCGAGCCCCCGACCGGCTCCTCCGACCCCTACGCGCTACGTCGTGCCGCTATCGGCATCATCAACATCCTGCGCGACCGTCTGCCGATCGACCCCACATCGCTCATCGACTTCGCCCTCGAGCTCTATAGCGAGCAGGGCATTGAGTTCGACGCCGCCAAGGTCGCCCATCAGGTTCGCGACTTCTTCCATGGCCGCCTGGTGAGCATAGCCCGCGACGAAAAGATCCCGGCCGATACCGTTGCCGCCGTCTCTGCGGTGCACATCATCGCCCCGTCCGTCTTCTTCGCCCGCTGCGCTGCCCTCGACGAGGCCCGCAAGAACGATGCCGAGACCTTTGACAACCTGGCTACGGCCTATGCCCGTGCCTCGCATATCTCCAAGCCCGAGCTGGGCGCGGAGTACGACCGCAGCCTGATGGGCGAGGCCGAGCTCGCGCTTGCCGATGCTTCCGAGGCTGCTCAGACTGCTGTCGATGCTGCCCTTGCTGCCGAGGACTACCCGGCCGCATTTGCCGCCCTCGCCGCCCTGCGCGCGCCCATCGACCGTTTCTTCGACGAGGTTATGGTCATGGACAAGGACGAGCAGCTCCGCGATAATCGCCTTAAGCTGCTCAACCGCTTCGAGGCCGTTTTCTCCGGCATTGCCAACATCGGTGAGCTTGCCCGCAAAAAGTAAGCCAGCCTGCGCGTAAGCGCAAAAGGAGCCCCGCATGGATTGCCCGGTCACCGCTCGTCCCACCGTTATCGTTATCTCCGACTCGCTCGGCGATACCGCTTGTGAGGTGGTGCTTGCGGCGTCCGGGCAATTTGATGAAGGGGCTTTTCGTCTCTTGCGCCTTCCCAAGGTGAACTCTGTGGAGCAGGTCAAGTCGTTTGTGGGCCAGCGCGTTGATGCGGACCATCGCGATATCGCCGTGTTCCACACCATTGTCGATCCGGCGCTTCGCGCCCGTGTGCTCGATTACCTGGGCATGCTGCATATCCGTTCGGTCGACCTGATCGGCCCGACGCTCGCCGTGCTATCGTCGCTCATCGGTGTGCCGCCCAAGGGCGTTGCGGGCGTGATTCACAAGACCGATGACCGCTATTTCCATCGTATCGAGGCCATGGAATATTTCGTTGAGCACGATGACGGGCGCGGTTGCGACGATTTGTCGGGTGCCGATATCGTGCTGCTGGGCGTATCGCGCACGTCCAAGACGCCGCTGTCGATGTATCTGGCTTATCAGGGCTACAAGGTTGCCAATGTTCCGTTGGCCCATGGCATGGAGCCGCCGAAGTCGATTTACGAGGTCGACCCGATGCGCCTGTTCGGCCTGATTTCGACCGTCGATGTGATTTCCGAAATTCGCGATAGCCGCTTGGGCGATGACTACGCTCGTGCCGTTGCCGGCTCCTATGCCGAGCCCGAGAGCGTGCGCAGCGAGCTTGAGGAAGCTCGTGCCCTCATGAAACGCCTAGGCTGCTTTGTGGTGCGTACCGACGGCAAGGCCATCGAGGAAAGCGCTGCCGAGATCATTAGCCACTTGGAGGAAATCCAAGAAGCCCGTGCCCGCCGCGCCGCCCGTCGAGCCTAATAGTAGCAGCATTTTGATAAAGCGATTTAGCAATAATATCGCCTCTGACCTGTACTTTCTTACAGTGGTATCTTCATAATGTAACCACCTTTACCTACCGTTTACCGCCAGTTTTAGCACGTTTACCAAACCGCGCATCCTCTGCTTAAGCCTGCTCAAAACCCGCCGTATAGTTCCCTCACGGCCCGCATCTGGCGGGTCGATTCGTTACCACGGTCGTGCGCGTAAGTGCATGGAAGGGGAAGTATCGTGAGCGATTGCAAGAGGGTTTACCGTTTTGGAACCGACGCCCAGGGCACCTGTGTCACTGAGGGCGACAAGTCCATGAACTTCGTGCTTGGCGGCAAGGGCGCAAACCTTGCCGAGATGAGCCGCATCGGCCTGCCGGTTCCCGGTGGCTTTACCATTACCTGCCAGACTTGCGTCGAGTACTCCGGTGCCGGCAACGTGTGGCCCGAGGGCGCACTCGATGAGATCGTTGCTGCCGAGGCGGACCTCGAGGCCCGCTGCGGCAAAAAGCTCGGTGACGCCAACGACCCGCTGCTCGTGTCGGTTCGTTCGGGCGCTCCTTTCTCCATGCCCGGTATGATGGACACGGTCCTCAACTTGGGCCTCAATGACGATTCCGTCCAGGGCCTCATCGCGCAGACGCAGAACCCGCGTTTTGCTTGGGATAGCTACCGCCGCTTTATTCAGATGTTCTCCAACGTCGTTATGGGCGTTGACGCCGACCTGTTCGAGAACGCGCTGACCCAGGCACGCCTGGTCGCTGGCGTCCGCGTCGACTCCGAGCTTTCGGCCGAGGATCTGCAGGAGCTCGTCGAGACCTTCAAGGGGATCTTCTCCGAGAACGTCGAGGCCGCCCTGTACCCCGAGCTCGAGGTTGTCGATGGCAAGCCCGTCTTCCCGCACGACCCTGAGCTTCAGCTGCGTCTTGCCATCCAGGCCGTCTTTGGCAGCTGGATGAACGAGCGCGCCTGCATCTACCGC
>JAXKHW010000154.1:0-1542 GCA_036549635.1 Collinsella sp.
CATATAGCCCGTACGCGAGGTACGGCGTTCAATGCCGTTGAGCCCCCACATAAAGTCGAGGTGCCAGTAACTGCGGCGAAACTCGCCATCGGTAATCACCTGCAGGCCAGCGGACTTTTGCTTGTCCACCAGGTCGCGAATGGCCTCATCCTCGACGGCCTTAAGGCCGGCGGCGTCGAGTGTGCCCGCAGCATAGGCGACACGGGCGTCCTTTACGGCCTGTGGACGAAGAAAGCTGCCGACGATATCGGCGCGAAACGGCGCGTTCGGTTGAATCGAAGTGCTCATAGATATCTCCCTTTGCATTGGTTGCTTTACTGGGACAGAGTATGAGCGCTCATATGACCATCGTAAAATATACGTTTATAACAGTTTGATATAGATGCTTCCTATATCAGTCTGGACTGCCATAAAGAGACTTGAACCGTGCGGAGTACAGCGGCCTAGATATGCTGACGAATCGCGTCGATATAGGCCCGACCGTAGCGCGTGAGCGTCGTGTTCTTGCGCGTGATGATGCCAATCTCCATATACTCGTCCACGTCGAGCGGAATCGAGATAATGCCGGGACCGTTGAGCTCGTGGCTGATCACGCCCGAGCATACCGTGTAGCCGTTGAGGCCCATGGCCAAATTGAACAACGTCGCACGGTCGCGCACGCGGATATTTTTGCGACGCTCGAACGTCGAGGTCAGCTCCTCGGAATAGTAAAACGAGTTGTAGCTGCCCTGCTCGTAGGACAGGAACGGGTAGTCTTCCAGATCCTCGAGCGTCACGCTGGAGCGGTCCGCCAGCGGATGGTCGGCGCAGACGAAGACATGCGGCGTGGCGCAGAAGAGCCCTTCGAACACGAGCTCGTTGGCCACCAGCATGCGCTCGATGACCTCGCGGTTGTGCTCGGACAGATATAGGATGCCCAGCTCACTTTTCATGTGCGCGACATCCTCGATAATCTCGTGGGTCTGTTCCTCGCGTAGGGTAAAATCGTAGCGCGCGGCATCGAACTCGCGGATCACATCGACAAACGCGTTGACGGCAAAGGAATAATGCTGGCAGCTCACACTAAAGTGCGGCACCTGCTCGGACGTACCTTTGTACTTGCCCTCGAGCAGGTCGGCCTGGTCGAGCACCTGGCGCGCGTACCCCAAGAAGGTCTCGCCTTCCTCGGACACAATGACACCCTTGTTGGTGCGCTCAAAGATATGCACACCCATCTCGTTTTCGAGATCGCGGATCGACGCGGTAATCGAAGGCTGCGACACAAAGAGCCGGCGCGAGGCCTCGGTGATGCTGCCGCATTCGGCAACTTTGACGACATATCTGAGTTGCTGGAGCTTCATGGCTTTCTCCCTAGACGTTTGTGACGTCGAAACCCGCCGTGTCCATTTGGCTCATAAACGACGGCATCTCCCCCGTCGCGGCGCAGGCGGCAATCTGATGCAGAGCCCCGGCAACCGCATCATCTGCCGCAGCGCCGATATGCCAGCGTGCGGCAGCCGTGACGGCCTCGTTGGCATTGGCGACTGCAACGGAGTTGGGAAC
>JAXKHW010000155.1:0-2427 GCA_036549635.1 Collinsella sp.
AGAGGGCGCCCACGTAAAGCTAAAGAATTCCGCCAGACCGATGTCGGTAAAGACGGGCAGCGCCGAGTACGTGGTAAAAACAAAAATCAGGATGACGGTAACGACCGCCAAGAACGCGCAGGCAAAGAAGATCCACTGCAGCGCCTTCTCCTTGATATAGGTACTGTGCGATACGAGCGCCAGCTCGCGCTTCTTGGGCGTCTGAACATTCTGCTCAGTCTGGGAGTTTTCCTGTGCTTCCATGCTACTCACTCCCCTTCTCGTCGTTGGTGACGGGAATAAAGCCCGCCTCGCGAATCTGCTTGTCCATCTTTTCGGACGTCACATAGTCGATGTAATCCTGCGCCTGCTGCGAAGGCGCACCCTTCACAAAGAAGTAAAGGTCGCGTGAGATGGGATAGCCGCCGCTCGCGACCGTCTTCTCGGACGCCTCAACATGATTGACCGAGACGGCCTTGACCGAGGTCTTGGCGTTGAGGCTATCGACGAAGCCCAGCGAAATGTAGCCAATGGCACCGCGCGAACGAGATACCACGTCGCGCACCTGGCCCGTGCCCGAAAGAACGGCCGAGCGGCGATCGAACGGGGTGCCGTCCATCACGATGGTGCGGAAGGCCTCACGCGTGCCGGACGCCTCATCTCGATTGATGACCTGGATCCTCAGGTCCTCGCCACCGACTTCTTTCCAGTTGGTGATCTTGCCGGCGTAAATATCGCGGAGCTGCTCGGTCGAGAGGTTATCGACCGGGTTATCGTCGTTCACGATGACCGCGATACCGTCGTGGGCAATGACGATGGGAGTCAGGCCCAGATCCTGTTCGTCGGCATTGAGTCCACGGGAGGAGCTGGCGATATCGGCCGTGCCGGCGCTGACGGCCTCGATGCCAGCGGAAGAACCCAAACCGGAAACGAGCACGTCGATGCCGGTCTCCTCCTTAAAGCCCTCGGCCGCAATCTCGGCGATAGGAAGGCAGGTCGTGGAGCCGGCGACGGTAATGGAAGAGGTAGAAGATCCCGAAGAACAGGCGCACAGCGTAAGCGTAAGCACAGCGGCGCTCAGGACCGATACGATCTTTCTCATAGCATCACGCCGATCGCAGCATGGCGCCCACAGGTGCCGTTCTCGTTACGGTAGGAATAAAAGCGGTCGTTCTGACGCACGGTCGAAAGCTGGGTATCCACGATATTATCCGCGTCGACACCGACATCTACCAGCGCCTCGCAAATGGCAGCGGAAAGATTGAGCATGCGAGAGGTGCTCGCATCGATGCACGAGAACTCGGCGGCAAAGCGATCCATGAGTTCCTGGGATACCTCATATTCGTCACCCAAGATATGGGGGCCGATATAGGCCGAGATGTCACTTGCATCGCAGCCGGCAGCATCGCAAAGCGCCTGGCACGCCTTGGCGGAAATACGTGCAATCGTGCCCTTCCAGCCGGAGTGAACCACGGCAAATCCGCCAGGGGCCACCAGCACCACGGGAACGCAGTCGGCAAAGCAGAGTAGCACGGGTACGTTATGCGCCGTGCAGACGATGGCATCGCAGCCCTCGGCAATCTGCTCGCGAACGTCCTCAAGGTCATCGGCGCCGTTCGAGGTCACCGCAACGATATGGTCACCATGGACCTGATTGGGAACGAGCAGGTTGTGCTCGCACTCGGCGGCACCCATAGCCTCGAGCGCGCGACGACGATTTTCTTGAACAGCAAAGGGGTCATCGCCAACATGCGAGCCCAAGTTGAGTGAGGAGTACGCATCTTCGGAAACACCACCGGCGCGTTCGGTGAAGGCAAAGCGAACATCGGATGTCGCGCCCTCCACCAACGTAACTCCATCATGGTCGACACGCGAAACGTTGTCCGCACGTGCTGCCATACTAAAGCCTCCTATTACAACAAGTACCGCGGCGTCGCCGCGCAGTCCGTGTTTATACGGCTGTCATACTTCTTTAAAAGGATACCCGCAGCGGTAGGGACCAAACGTAAAGGGAACGTAAGGAGATTGGAGGCTTTCGTTTACAAACGAGAAACAAAAAGGGCGCATCCATACGGACGCGCCCCTGTGCAAAACAATGCGAAGAACGACTTAGAAGCTGCCGCGCTTGAGGAAGTCGGGAAGCTCAAACTGATCGTTGCCAAAGTTGGGCAGCTCGGTACCGCCAACGTTGCGAGTCGGGGCAGCCTGAGCGGGGCTGGCAGCCGGAGCGGTGCGCTGCGGCTCAGCGGAAGCAGCGGCCTTGCTCTGGGACTGCTGAGCAGCGAAGAGCTCGTCCTGACGGTTGACGTTGGAGTCGGAGAAGCCCGTAGCGATAACGGTGATGCGCACCTGGTCGCCCAGGGACTCGTCAACAACGGTACCGAAGATGATGTTGGCCTCGGGGTCGACGGCATTGGCGACAACGTCGGCGGCGTCGCTGATCTCCTG
>JAXKHW010000156.1:0-13657 GCA_036549635.1 Collinsella sp.
TCGCCGAGGAGTTCGCTCAGGCCATCTCCGCCGTTTACCACGAGGAGCCCGTCTCCACGCTCGTCGGCGGCGACTTCGCGCTGTAATCCAGCGTGCATCGCAGCATCTTTGGTGTTTTTAAAGGGTCGGAAGCTCGCTTCCGCCCCTTTTTCTACCCCTCGTCAACCTTCCCTGGACAATTAGTTCAGATACGTATTTTTTTAAAGCTCCAAAGGCCGTTCTGAGCTCCCCGGCGAACGCCATACTGCCCAAAGCTCATCGCTTTCGAGTACGACCGCCGCATATTTACCCTCAAATCGCCCTAGAAAGCCCTTAGAAACGCCTCGAACGCCCGCCGTCTTATACGTATCTGAACTAACTGTCCAGTAGCTATCGTCAACCTTCGCGGCAGAGCTCAATTTCCTGCAATCCCCTCAACCGATTCCACCGATTTCATAACACCCAGCCGTTCATGGCGCGCAGCGCCCCGCTGAGCGAAAAGAACGGTATGGCGGTCGCATTCTGCCGCCAACTTAGTACGTTATAGCTATGACGACCGTGATTTCACATCTCTCCGCCCTCCGCGCAATTCGTCGCGCACGACGGGCGTACTCTGCCCTACCCTGGGACTCCGTTGATAGCGAACAGCAAGCACAGGCCTTGGCTGGCTGCATTCCCAACAATGACGCGATAGACTTTGGCGCACTTTCGATACTCGACGCCTGGAATGAAGATGATTCCGAACTGCTCGATCTTCTCGTTTCAAACGAAGACAACAGGCGCCCCGACAAGCGACTTCTTCAGCATATTCTCTCCACTCCTCTTCCTGAAGGTGCAATTATGCACGTCGAGGCCGACATCTACGCAACGTCTCCTGCCATGACAGCCATGCTTTGTTCCAAAAATGAATCAGTCGCCAAAACCTTGATGCTCCTTATGGAGCTGCTCGGAACCTACTCACTTCCGCCCGAGGCAACTTACCCCATCGCCTACGACGACACGTGGCCCAAGGCCAACAGCTTCGAAGCGATGGACGACCTCGATTGCCAGGGCGACCAACCGACACCCGAAAAGCCAGCCGAAACACGCTACGAACAGGCACACTATAGATGCGAACCCTCTACAACCATCGAAGAACTCGAGGCAGTCGCACGGTTTGCCAAAAGTAGTTCCTACGCCTCGTTTCGTACGGCTGTCAAACTCGCCCGGGCCGGATCCGCATCCCCAGCGGAATCATTGATGTTCGCCGTCCTGGGCGCGCCCATGCGCTTTGGCGGATTCGGGTGTTGCAGTTTGCCCATGGGAGGCCTGCTGCTCAACTATCGTGTCGATTTCGACACCCTTGCGGTCAACATGTCCTCGGGCATCCCCTGCGCCATCTGCGACTTATATTGCCCGGCCGCCGGAATCGACAACGAATACAACGGAATTGGACATGAGCTTCAAAACGCCCGCATCCACGATGGCAATCGCAACAATGGCCTTAAAGCCATGGGTATCCACGTCCTGGTTATCAATCGTGACCAAATGAAGGACCTTGTTGCACTCGAAGCCTTCGCCCAGACGATGCATCGACTTGCGGGGGTTCGATTCCGCTACCGCATCAAGGGTTATCGCAAGCGTCAGGCTGCCTGGCTCAACGCCCTGCGGGCCGGAATCGGCCTCGCGCCGGTCTAAAAGACTTTTACCCAGTGTTACCTAGCATGGCTGGACAGTTAGTTCAGATTTGTATAAAAAGACGGCTAATATCGAGGTAGTTTGCCGCCATCCCGGCGCCAGTCACCTCATTTGAAGACTCGAAAGATCTGAAATAGCGCAAAATGTGCTCCCCAAAGCGCCGTGGCAGTTCCGCGGTCCCAATTTTGACAGTCAAAGACCTCTTGGTTTATACAAATCTGAACTAACTGTCCACCCCGGCTTCTGACGACTGCCCAAACGCCCTCATACAGCCTCAATCACCCGCCATTTGACAGCAGCAACGGGGTCGCTCACCATAGCAGGCGACAAATCAACGAAAGGATGAACATGGCAGCTGCACAGCCGCTTAAGATTCGCATGGTTGCCGGACTTGGCAACCCTGGCGAGGAATATGCCGAGACCCGTCACAACGCTGGTTTCAAAGCAATCGACGAGCTGGCCCGTCAGGCCGGCGTCACGTACTGGAAAAACCAAGCAGGCGCCGAGATCGCGCTCATCAACATCAACGATCCCGAGGAAGAGGGCGGCAAGCGCCAGATTGTACTGGTCAAGCCGCAGTCGTACATGAACACCTCGGGCGGGCCCATCTCCAAACTCTGCCGCGAGTACAAGATCAAGGCCGAGGAGCTGCTCGTCATCCACGACGAGCTCGATATTCCCGCCGGCGACGTGCGTGTTAAGGTGGGCGGCGGCCATGCCGGTCACAACGGCCTGCGTTCCATCATCGACAAGATGGGCAGCCGCGACTTCAGCCGCATCCGCACCGGCATCGGCAACCCTCCCGGCAAGATGGCCGTCGCCGACTACGTGCTTAAGCAGCTGCGCGCCCGCGAGGCCGAGGATTTCCAGGACACCTGCGCCCGCGCGGCCGACGCCGCCGGCCTGGCGATTGTGCACGGCGTAGTCTATGCTCGCGACCATGTCAACGGCGCCGCCTCCGCCAACGGCAAGCACTAAAACCTATCATTTAGGGATATGTTTATTTTTGCAGGTTTTACCTGCGGAAACGCCGCAGCGGCCGCATCGCAATAAACCGCGCACCGCCATACACACATAGCACCCCAAAGGGGGCCGACCTCATTGCAACCCGAGACTGGCCCCTTTGCCGTTTTACCCGATAAAGCTGACCAAAATAAACCTCTCCCCCTTTGGTAGGCCAAAGTGGACAAACCCTGCTCCCAACCGCCGAAGACACACGTAAGTGACATGTCCATGAGGGTATAATTTGCACCGTATGTCTGCACAACGCCTGTGCACGTACGGTTTTATTCGGGCTACCGTCCATTTCCGTGGAGGCACGGTTCGGCGGCCCTAACAAGAGAGGGGTTCTATGTATAAGATCCTGGAGAAGACGCAGTTCTCGGAGAAGGTGTTCAAGTTCCGCATCGAAGCGCCTGCAATCGCCAAGCATGCGCACGCTGGACAGTTCCTCATGGTTCGCGCCAACGAGACGGGCGAGCGTGTCCCGTTTACCCTGGCCGGCTGGAACGGTGACGAGGGCTGGGTCGAGTTCATCTTCATGGTGATCGGCAAGACCACCGAGATGCTTTCCACCTACGAGGCCGGCGAGTCGCTGCGCGACGTCGTGGGCCCGCTGGGCGTTCCCACCGAGATGGCCGAGGGCCCCTGCGCCGTCATTGGCGGCGGCGTCGGCCTGGCAATTGCCTTCCCGGTCGCCAAGCACCTGGTCGAGACCGGTCACGAGGTACACGCCATCATGGGCGCCCGCACCAAGGACCTCCTGCTCATGGAGGACCAGTTCCGCGAGCTCCTCGACGAAGATCACATCCACATCACCACTGACGACGGCTCCTACGGCGAGCAGGGCGTTGTCACCGCTCCGCTGGAGCGCCTGCTGCAGGACAAGGCCGTGAGCCAGGTCTTCTGCGTCGGCCCCGTTCCGATGATGAAGTTCTCGACCCTCACCGCCCAGAAGTACGACACCCCCATAACCGCGTCGCTCAACCCCATCATGGTTGACGGCACCGGTATGTGCGGCTGCTGCCGCGTCGAGGTGGGCGGCGTAACCAAGTTCGCTTGCGTCGACGGCCCCGACTTCGATGCCACCCTGGTCGACTGGGACGACCTTCGTGCCCGCCAGGCCGCTTACCGTTCCGAAGAGGGCGAGTCCCTCAAGGCCTATGAGGAAAAGAGCTGCGCATGCCACTAGTTAACGGTCGTTTCGTTGCCGATATGAAGTCGCCCCGCACCCCCGATAACGAGGAGCCGGCTGCCGAGCGCGCCTGCGACTTCCGCCCCGTCGACAAGGGCTTCACCGAGGAGATGGCGCTGGCCGAGGCCGAGCGCTGCCTCAACTGCAAGAAGCCGTTCTGTGTCGAGGGCTGCCCCGTCAACATCAACATCCCCCGCTTTATCGAGCAGATCCGCGAGAAGGACTTCGGCGGCGCTCTCGACACCATCCGCGAGGACTCCATGCTTCCCGCTATCTGCGGTCGCGTCTGCCCGCAGGAGAACCAGTGCGAGGGTAAGTGCATCCGTGGTAAGAAGTCCGAGCCCGTGGCCATCGGCCAGCTCGAGCGCTTCCTGGGTGACCGCCCCGAGCTCGCCTCCACGCCCAAGATGGCCCCCAAGAACGGTAAGAAGGTCGCCGTCGTCGGCTCCGGCCCGTCCGGCATCACCTGCGCCGGCGAGCTCGCCCGCAACGGCTTTGACGTCACCGTCTTTGAGGCCTTCTTCACCGGCGGCGGCGTGCTGGTCTACGGCATCCCCGAGTTCCGTCTGCCCAAGGCGGTCGTCAAGCGCGAGATTGACGGCCTGGAGGACATGGGCGTCAAGTTTGAGTACAACTCCGTCGTGGGCAACATGGCCACGGCCGAGGAGCTGTTCGAGCAGGGCTTCGACGCCATCTACGTGGCGACCGGCGCTGGCCTGCCCAAGTTCCTCAACGTCCCCGGCGAGAACCTGCCCAACGTCTTCTTCGCGAACGAGTACCTCACCCGCGTGAACCTGATGAAGGCCAACAAGTTCCCCGAGTACGACACCCCCACCAAGCACGGCAAGAACGTCGTCGTCTTTGGTGGCGGCAACGTGGCTATGGACGCCGTCCGTACCGCCAAGCGCCTGGGCGCCGAGCACGCCATCATCGCCTACCGTCGTACCGAAGACGAGATGCCCTGCCGTCGCGCCGAGCTGCACCACGCTAAGGCCGAGGGCGTCGAGGTTCTGCCGCTCGTCTCCCCGCTCGAGTTTGTCGCTGGCGAGGACGGCTCCGTGTGCGCCGTCAAGGTCCAGAAGATGGAGCTCGGCGAGCCTGACGAGTCCGGCCGCCGTCGTCCGGTGCCCATCGAGGGCGCCATCGAGGAGATCCCCTGCGACGTCGCGATCTCGGCTATCGGCACCAACGCCAACCCCTTCGCAAAGAAGATCGGCGGCAAGATGGAGCTCAACAAGTGGGGCTACATCGTTGCCGACGAGGAGACCGGCCAGACCACCGATCCCCGCATCTGGGCCGGCGGCGACATCGTCACCGGTGCTGCTACGGTCATTCTGGCGATGGGCGCCGGCAAGAAGGCCGCCGCTTCCATCACCAAGAGCCTGCTGGGCGAGTAATCACCTACAGCGTTAGCCATCAAACGGCAAAGTCCCCGTCGAGCACACGCCCGGCAGGGACTTTTTTTATGTTGGCCGCCCGACCACCATAAAGGGGCGGCGCCTTCGTGGTGGTTTTGGTCGGTTAGCCTTCGAGCTGCGCCACTTTGTAGCGGTAGGCAGCGGCGATAACGTCTTTGCAGCCCTCGCGGCCCAGCTTGGCGCGGTTGACGACGATGTCCTTACCACTCGTCATCTTCCACTTTCCGGCGCTGTAGCGCTTATAGAACGCCTCGCGCGCCTTCTGCTGCTGTTTGACCAGCTTGGCGCCCTTCTTTTTGTTAAGTCCGCGCTTCTTGCGCACGATCTCGACGCGGTCCTCAAAGGGTACGGTCACCAACACGGCAATGTGGTTGGGATTGTTACGCAACAGGTAATCGGACAGACGGCCTTCGATAATGCAGCTCTCGGTCTCGCCCAGATCCAAAATCACCTGGCTCATCTTTTGGAACAACTTGTCCGAGTACGAACGTGCATCGTAGCGGTCGGGCAGAAACGCCATATTCTCCACGGCCAGGCGCTCGTCGTAGGCAGCCATCTTGTCGAGCGACTCGCCCGCGCGCAGCGACGCACGCACCAGCAGCTCGTTGTCGTACAGCGGAATCCCCAACTCGTTGGCGAGGATGCGTCCGATCTCGTGGCCCTCGGCACCAAAGTCGCGCGCGATGGTAATGACCACAGGACTCTTCTTGTTCTCCAGATCGCTCATCGCGATTCCTTTCTCTATGTGACAAAGGGGCTGTCCCTTTGCCACATTCTACGCTGCCACCATTCGCCTCTGATATGCGCGAACCAGCAGCGAGATACCAAAGTTGAGCACAAAGTACATCGCAAACACCAGGCCGTAGAGCATAAGCACCTGCGACAGGTCGATCGCGTGGGCCATCACGACGTTTGCCGTGTACATGAGCTCGGCCACGTTAATACCCGAAAGATACGAGCTGTCCTTAATGACGGTCGTGCACTGGCTAAACAGCGCTGGGATGATCGTCTTAAACGTCTGCGGCAGAATGATGTAGCGCATGGTGGCAAAGAAGCCAAAGCCCTGGCTCTGCGCTGCCTCAAACTGGCCGCGCGGAATCGAGTTGAGGCCGCCGCGCACAATCTCAGCCATAACAGCGCTGGTAAACAGCGTGAAGGCGATGGTCGAAATCACAATGTCCAAACCCTGCACCGTAAAGTAGATAAACAGAATCCACAGCAGGTTTGGCGTGCAACGGAACAGCTCGATATAGGCGCTCACCAAAATACGGAACGGGCGGGGCGCATAGCTCTTAACGAGCGCCAGCACCGTGCCAAAGATGAGCGAGAAAAAGATCGACAGCGCCGAGATCTCTATGGTCTTAACAAAGCCGCCCCAAATGTAGAGCAGGTTGGTCGCGTTGAAGATTTCCATGCGCTAGGCCTCCTCTACGTTGTCGAGCCCCAGCTCGGCCAGGCTCACACCGCGCGGACGCTCCTTGGAGCGGCGCTCGAGCCACTGCACCAGCATGGCGAGCGGAAAGCAGATGATGAAGTACATAAGGCAGCAGACGATGTATCCCTGCAGGTAACCGTACAGACTCACAAAGTTGTCGGAACGGTACATAAGGTCGCCGCCGGCCACAAGCGCCAGCACCGACGTGTTCTTGACCAGGTTGAGCGCCTGGTTACACAGCGGCGGCAGAATGATCTTGAATGTCTGGGGCAGCACGATGTACCAGTACGCCTGCGCACGGGTGAAGCCCTGGCTCTGGGCCGCCTCCATCTGACCGCGCGGAACCGCCTCGATACCGGTGCGGATGACCTCCGAAATGTAGGCCGCGTGATATAGGCCCACACCCAAGAAGCCCAGCACGAACGGCGCGATGCGCACCGGCTGGTCGGCACCGGTTATGGCCTGCAAAAACTGCGGACCGGCCATGTACATAAAGAGCACCTGTACGGGCAACGGGGTGTTCTGGTAAAACTCCACGTACACGCGGCTTATGGCGCGCAGCACGCGCGAGCGGGTGGTAGAGAACACGCCCAGCAGCGTGCCCAGCACCAGCGACAGCAGCAGACCGGCAACGACCACCTGCAGCGTCACGCCAAAGCCCTCCCAGAAGGGCCCCATGTTTTGAAATGTCGTCGACCAACGGTCGGCGTCAAATAATCCTTCGAGCATTTGATTCCTTCCTTGGACGATACGCCTATACAAGGCTCCAGGTCTTGACCTCTTGGTCGAGCCAGCCATCGGCCAGGCGATCGCAAATCACCTGATCGACCACAGCCGAAAGGTCGCAGCCCTTCTTGGTCGCCACGCCGTAGCCCTGCTCGCCAAACTTGACCTCGGGCTGCAGCAGCTCAACGGTCTCGTTCATGTAACCGGCCAGTGTGGAGCGGTCCATGGCAAAGACGTCGATATTGCCGGCGTCGAGCGAACTCTTGATGATGGGGTAGCCGCTAAAGGCCCTAAACTCGGGCTTGCAGCTAAAGCCGTTGTCCTTGATCATCTGCTCGATCAGACCCTGCGTGGTAGCACCCTGGCTCACGCCAATGACCTTGCCATCCAGGTCCTCAATCGAGGTAAAGCCCGAACGCTTCTTGACCATGAGTCCCACGTAGTCGGTGCGGTACGGCGTCGAGAAATCCCAGCTCTTCTTGCGCTCGTCGGTGATGGTGTAGGTCGCCGCGACCACATCGAGCTGGCCGTTATCGATCAGCGGGCCGCGCGTCTTGGGCGTTACGTCGGTAAACTCGACAAGCTCCTGGGCGCGGGCCTCCTTGTAGCTCACGCCAAAGACGGCAGCGGCGATCTGGTAGCACAAATCGACTTCCATGCCCTCAAAGCGGCCCTTGGCGGTGTCGTAGTAACCGTAGCCGGGAACGTCCTTCTTAACGCCGGCATTCAGATGGCCGCGCGACTTGATGGCCGCCAGCTTGGACCCCTTGTCGGAACCCTCGCCGCTGGTGGAGTTGCCGCAACCGGTAAGCGCGGTCCCCGTCAGCGCAAGCATGCCGGCGCCAGCCAGCTGCAAAAAGTGACGGCGCGACACGGCCGTCCTCGTCATATCCGTCATGTCCATCACCGCGCCTAGTGCAGAATCTTGGACAGGAACTCGCGGCAGCGCGGGTTCTCGGGGTTATCGAAGAAGTGCTCAGGCGTGCCCTCCTCCAGAATGCGGCCGTCCTCCATAAAGATGACGCGGTCGGCCACCTGGCGCGCAAAGCCCATCTCGTGCGTCACGCAGATCATGGTGATGTCCTCCTGCGCGAGCTCAATCATAACGTCCAGAACCTCCTGGACCATCTCGGGGTCGAGCGCCGAGGTCGGTTCGTCAAACAGGATGATGGGCTGCTTGGTGCACAGGGCACGGGCGATGGCGATGCGCTGCTGCTGACCGCCCGAGAGGTTCTGCGGATACTCGCCGGCCTTATGCGCCATGCCAACGCGCTTGAGCGCGGCGATGGCGACCTCGGTCGCCTCCTCCTTGCTCTTCTTTTGCAACTTGATGGGCGCGAGCGTCAGGTTGCCGAGCACCGTCATGTTGGGATACAGGTTGAACTGCTGGAACACCATGGAACTATACTTGCGAGCCATCTCCAGGTGGTTCTTTTTGGTGAGCGGCGTACCGTCGATGACGACCTCGCCCGACGTGGGCTCCTCCAGATAATCGACGCAACGGATGAGCGTCGACTTACCCGAGCCGGAAGGCCCGATCATTACGAGCTTCTCGCCGCGCTTGACGGTAAGATTGATATCTTTGAGCACATGCAGGTCGCCAAAGTACTTGTTGAGATGCTTGATCTCGATCATGTCTGCCATGAATGTCCCTTCCCTGCGTTTACACGAGTTGAACTATTGTACGGAAAGAACCACGTTTCCGCAGCCCACACTACATTCCCGTAAAGAACCCGCAACCTTCCACCCACTCATTGGGGACAGACTTAAATGAGTACCTGCTCATTGGGCGCTCATTTAAGTCTGTCCCCAATGAGTGCCCAGCCCAGCAAAAAGGGGCGCGACCATGACGGCCACGCCCCCTCAACATCAACTATGTACCGCTCGGCCCCTACGCGAGTTTGGCGCCGACGATCTTTGCTGCGGCCGGCTTATCGAAGTTGCCGCCGGTGGCCTTGCCGAGTGCGCCCATAACCTGGCCCATCTGCTTCTTGGACGTGGCGCCCAGCTCGGCGATGACCTGCTCGATCAGGGCCTCGAGTTCCTCACCCGAAACCTGCGCGGGCAGCAGGCTCTCCAGAATCTTGACCTGCTCGGTCAGGTTGTCGGTACGCTCCTGGTCGGTACCGGCCTTAATGGACATCTCCAGTGTCTCACTCGTCTGCTTAATCAGACGCTTGATCATGTTGTTGACGTCTTCCTCGGTCACATCGCGACGCTCGTTGACCTCGATATTCTTCACCTCGGCCTTAACCTGGCGAATGATAGACAGGCGAACCTTGTCCTTGGCCTTCATGGCCGCAATCATTTCCTTCTGCAGCTCTTCGTTGGTCATCTGCATATCCTCCTCAATAGCGTGGGCGGTACTCACGCGTGCACCGCCCCATGATTACTTAGTCGTCGACGAATCGTCGGTCGAACTCTTGGTGACGCCCTTCAGGCTGACGTTGTACGGCACGTCCTTGGGCATGGGGTTAACGGTGATGTCGGCGTCCTTCTTGTACTGCTCCAGCCACTCGCTGTATGCAGTACTGGCCGCCTGCGTCTTCACCACGTTGGAAACATACTTCTTGATGTCCCTGGGCACCTGCTTAATGTCATCAACCTGATTATCGACATGGAAGTAGTCGGTGCACTTGATGATGTGGTAACCATAGGTCGACTCGACGCCTTCGCTCACGTCGCCCTTGTTGAGTCCCTCGAGCGCCGTCTGGTAGCTGTCGACGAAAGTGGTGAGCTTATCCCAGCCCACATCGCCCTTCTTCTCCTTGGAACCGGTGTCCTCGGAGTACTGCTCAACGGCGTCCTCAAAGCTCAGCTCACCGGAGTTGATCTTGTCCAGGCACTCCTGCGCCCTGGCCTTGGCGGCAGCCTTGTCCTCGTCGGAAGCGTCGGAATCAACCTTGATCAGGATGTTCGACGAGCGGCGGGCATCGTTGTAGCTGGACAGGTTCTCGTTGATGTAATCGACAACCTCGCTGTCCTTGGGCTTGCTCGTGGGCGCGACGGCATCCTTGAGTTTCTGCTGCGCCAGACTCTCCTTGAGCGAATCCTTGTAGGTGTCCTCGGTATAGCCGTAGGTCTTGAGGGTCTTCTTAAAGGCCTTGGCACCGCCCGCGCTCTTGCACGCGTCCTTCCAAGCCTTCTCGACCTCCTCGTCCGACACCGTCACGCCGTTCTCCTTCTGTGCCTGCTGAAGCAGAATCTGCTGCATGTAGGAGTCGATGAGTTGCTTGCGGTACTTCTTGGGCGTGAGGTCGTTGTCAACCAGATACTGCGCCCAATCCTCATCCTTGGTGTAGCCGTAGGACGTGCGCATGCTCATGATCTGCTTGGTCACGGTGTCCTCGGTAAGGCTGGTGCCGTTGATAGTGGCAGCAACACCGCCGGTCAGCTTGTAGCCCGAGGTGTCCTCAGCCTGCGACATAAGGCCGGAGCACGCCATCGCCGAGACGGAAAGCAGCATCGCCAGCACGCCGATGACCACCAGAACGATCTTGACGGTCTTAGACACGTACGTCTTGCGCTGCTTCTTGCGAGAGCTGGAGGCAGCGCGGGCCTGCTGCTCGGGCGTCGGCGCGGCCTCGGAGTTCTTTTTCTTATTTGCCATAGTTGGCCTTTCGCATAACGAATCGAACAAACGCCATTGTGTCACAACGCAGCCCCCGCGGCACGCTTGGTGCATTGGGGACAGATTAATCTGCACCATTTTGGTGCAAAGGGGACAGCTCTGGCAGCCGGCAGTTAGGGACAGTCCCCAAGTGCCGACTCAGCCCCACCTTAGAAGTGGCGGCGGATGGCGTCGACCATGCCCTGGGGCGTGGTCTGGCCGAGCACGTCGGCTGCGGCATCGGCGCCCATAAAGATGTTCATGAGTGCCTGCAGGGCCTCGACCTGGCCGCCCGGCTCGGCGATGCCCAGATTGATGACGATCTGCGCCGGCACCGGAGCGCCCATGCCAGCCATAGCGTTAAATGTCACGGGCGCGGCGGGCTTCACCACCGCGATATAGGGCTTGGCCACAAACCCCGGATCGGTATGCGGAATGGCAATGTTTGCCGCCGGCATAGCGAGACCCGTGGGATAGGCATCCTCGCGCGTGCGGACGGCATCGAGCCAACCGGATGCAATGTAGCCATGTGGTGCAAGCTCGCCCTCAAGCCGCGCGAACACCTCATCCGGCGTCGCACACTCCCAATCAAAAAACACCAACTCAGGCGTAAACAGCGCTTCGTTATTACCAGACATAAGCCGCCTCCTTCTTTTCATTCCCTGTCTTTAGGCCCAATACGGAATATACCTTTTGTATTTGGAACCCGCGTCCTCGTCCTCTTCCTTTATCAATGCCTCTTCCAGGCACTCTTTGATTAGACGAGACATCGCCACCGTGTTTTTCTTTTCATCGGAAAGTCCAAAACGCTCTCGCAGCGACTGATTGCTCATCGACTCACCTTGGGCATACAAAAGACAGGCATGCCAGTACACGGCGTTTTTTCGCTCACTTTTTTTCATTCGAGTATACGGACAGTCGCAATAGAGCGTCACGAGCGTTCCCAGCCCGCCCTCACTCTTGATAACCGGTGAAGGCATGCCGGCTTTTTCGAGCGAATCTACGATTAAATCCCAGCCTGTACCGCCTTCTTCGCAAAGATCCATTTGGCGCATGAGGGACGCTATCATCGAATTTCGCGTTTTCGGCTGGGCGTTGAGCACTCGTTCTGCCGGAATAAGCGTTGTCCCGGGATTAGAGAACTCAATGCGATTGTCGTAAATCGCAACAAGAGGCCCCGCCGTATTGTCAGCAATGTCTTGATGAATCACGGCGTTTGATAGTAACTCGCGAATCGCCCTTTGAGGATAAGCCGTCTGAATACGTCGAAATGCGCCATCCAGTGCCTCAACAGCCGGAATCATCGACATGACCAGCTGTTCAGCCTGTGGAAGCGCCAAAGCGTAGCCCTTGTCGATTTCAGTATCCCCGACAATGTCAAAACTGCCTTTTCCCGCATATCGCACGATTCGCAGCATGCGTTTCCTGAGCTCCGGGTAGCGAGAGAGCTTTTTTCCCACCAGAAGCATTCCCAAGCGCGTCACACTATATCGGCCGTTATCTTGACGACGAATCAGCTCTTGTTCACAAAGAGCAAGCATCACTCCGTCCAAATCGACAGGTCTTCTCAATCTGCACAACTCAAAATACGCATCAACATCTAGTATTTCGGCGACCTCTCGAGATGTCAGATCTCTCTCAACTACAGCGAGCTCCGCGTTCCCTGACTGTAAGCGACGCCACAGCTCCGCCTCTCGTGCACTACCGGGAACCAGTTCTGCCGTCGAAGAGCCCTCTCGAATGTAGGCTGTCTTATCAAAATAGACCGGCTGAGCGCTCGCGGCGTGCACTTTCAACACCACAAAGTGCTTTGTCTCATGATCAATAACCGCAAACTCGTAATTCGCATTGTTTGAGAGCGCAAGCTTGAGCCACATCAAAAGCTCTTGGTTTCCCTTACCCTTTGCGTGATATGGGTTGAACTGGGTGCCCACAAGCTCATGCGTACCGTCGCTCACGCCCCAGATCTTATAGGCATATGCGCGGCCGCAGTAAGCGGCAGCATTGGCAAGCGCCGAGATGTCACGCCCCGTTCTAACGGGATCGCTATTGCCTTCTTTAAATTCAAGCCACTCGGTTTCATCAGGATAACCGACGAGTGAATAAATCAGCTCCATGCCATCTGCTTCACCCATTGAGCCAGCCTCCTTGCGCTCATTTTTGATAACAAAATGTTAAATAGATGATAAATAGAATTATGCGCAATTTGAAGCCGAATGCCAAGTTTTCTGGTCGTTTTCCCAGATAATCTCATGCCGGAAGCTCGGCATTCCACATGAGAGTCGACTACTGTAATTGACAGGCAAGAAGAGCAGCCTATTCAATTCCAGCTAAATCAAGCAGCATAAAGCGCAATAAAAAAGGCGGTTAGGCGTCTTCGATATGCCTAACCGCCTTTACAAGCGGGTAATTATTTCACAGGATCCACGGCGACCTTGCCGCTCTCCAGCACGTGGACGCGGCCGTCGGCGAGCATCTGCACGACCTCGGGATACAGCACGTGCTCAATCGCGTGGATGTGCTCCTCGAGCGTGTCGACGTCCCAGCCCTCCTCGACAGCCAGCGCGCGCTGGGCGATGATGGGGCCATTGTCGTAGATTTCGTTGGCAAAATGTACA
>JAXKHW010000157.1:0-2213 GCA_036549635.1 Collinsella sp.
GGGTGACGACGGTGGCGGCGTGCCAACGCTTATAGCGCTTGTGCATCTCGCGGCCGATGCCCTGCTGCAGGTGATAACCAATATAGCCCTGGGACATGGCGCCGCACTCGGGCAGCGGCATCTCGGGAGTGCCGATGGCGTCGTGGGCAGCGGCGAAGGCGTTCTGGATCATGCCGACCTGCGGGCCGTTGCCGTGGGTGATGATGATCTCATTGCCCTGCTCGATGAGACCGAGGAGAGCGTGAGCGGTGTTGCTCACGGCCTCGATCTGCTCGACGGGGTTGTTGCCGAGGGCGTTGCCGCCAAGGGCGACGACAATACGATCGGGCTTGCCAAGAGGCTTAGACATTGCTGGAATCCTTTCTGTAAAAGGCCTACAACCCATTAATAACCCGTGTCCGTGCGATACGCGAGTTTATTAAGGTTTATATTCTCTTTATCGCTCATTTTATTCATTATGAAAACAGTTGAACGGTGAACGGTCATTTTTACCCGCTCAGCGTAAAGAAGCCCAGCTTAGGTATATCTATGCCATTTACGTGCGACTTTATTTTAATAGAGCAGGGATTAGACTAGATTATGCAAACTATATCTCTGCTAAACACAAAACAGACAACGTAATATCTTACTCGCACTATACGAGATTCTATGCATTAATAAGACGAGTATGCACCCCTGCAAAAACATGGGGCTTTTCATTCAGCATAAGGAATAAAGATGAGCTCCAAAAAGGCAACCAGCCCCAAAGCACGGGGATAGAAGGCAGCAACAGCCAAAACCTCCATCCATCCCCAAAGTGGCGCGAAGTTTCGCGGCAAAGCCGCGAAACAGCGAAGGGGACTAAAGGCCGCTACAACCACGTCCTTCATCAGCCCACACAATCCGAGGATGTAGTCGTAGCAGGATCTGAGGGCTGATCTTCGCGGACACTCCGCAGGACGAAAGAACCCCCGCCGCACGTAGTGCGCAGCGGGGGTTCTTTCATGTCCGAGGACGTCCGCGAAGGTCAGCCCTCAGATCCTGCGGTGGGAGACCTAGGCCTCGTTGTACACCGTCTTGAGCTTCAGCAGGTGAGCGTAGCGGTCCATAGCGGCCTGCTCGTTCTCCTTGAAGAGCTCCTCGGCGCGCTCGGGGAAGGAACGCGTCAGCGAAGCGTAACGGGCCTCGTTCATCAGGAACTCCTGATAACCGCCCGCGGGCTCCTTGGAATCGAGCGAGAACTTCTTGCCGGCAGCAGCCTCGGGGTTGAAGCGGAAGAGGTTCCAATAACCGCACTCGACAGCCTTCTTCATCTCGGCCTGGCAGTTCTGCATGCCGCCCTTCTTGATGGAGTGCATCTCGCAGGGGCTGTAGCCGATGATGAGGGACGGACCGTCGTAGGCCTCGGCCTCGTGGATGGCCTTGAGGGTCTGAGCCGGGTTGGCGCCCATGGCGACCTGCGCCACGTAGACGTAGCCGTAGCTCATGGCAATCTCGGCCAGGGACTTCTTCTTGGTCACCTTACCGGCAGCGGCGAACTGAGCGACCTGGCCCAGGTTCGAGGCCTTGGAGGCCTGACCGCCGGTGTTGGAGTAAACCTCGGTGTCGAAGACGAAGACGTTGACATTGTGGCCGGAAGCCAGGACGTGGTCCAGGCCACCGAAGCCGATGTCGTAGGCCCAACCGTCGCCACCGAAGATCCAGAAGGACTTCTTGGTGAGGTAAGCCTTGTCGGCGAGGATCGCCTTGGAAGCGTCGCAGCCGCACTTCTCGAGCTCGGCAACGTAGGCGGCGGCAGCGGTCTTAGAGGCCTCGGCGTCGTTGACGGAGTCGATCCAAGCCTGACCGGCGGCCTTGAGCTCGTCGGACGGACCGTCAGCGGCGATGATCTCCTGCGTAGCAGCGATCAGCTTCTTCTGAACGGCCTCATAGCCAACGGCCATGCCCAGACCGTGCTCGGCATTGTCCTCGAACAGGGAGTTGTTCCACGCCGGGCCGCGACCGTCCTTGTCCTTGCAGTAAGGAGCGGCGGCAGCGGGGTTGCCCCAAATGGAGGAGCAGCCGGTGGCGTTGGAGATGAACATACGGTCGCCGGCGACCTGGGTCACCAGACGTGCATAGGCGGTCTCGGCGCAGCCGGCGCAGGAGCCAGAGAACTCCAGGTAAGGCTGCTTAAACTGGCTGCCCTTGACGTTGGCCGCGATGAGCTCCTTCTTCTCGGAGACGTTCTCGAC
>JAXKHW010000158.1:0-2353 GCA_036549635.1 Collinsella sp.
ATAACAACCTGTCCGTGGGCGATAAAGTCGAGCTCGAGGGTCGCACCTACACCATCTGCGGCATCATGACTCAGCCCGATAGCCAGGCGCTGTTCCTCAACAACTCCGACTTTACGGTGAACACCATCACCTATGGCGTGGCCGAGGTCACCGACGCTGGCTTTGCCGCGCTCGAGGACGTCGGCGGCGCGCCCGCCTACACCTACTCCTTTACCTTTACCGATCGCGACCTCTCCACTGCGGACCGCATCGACGCCGAGCAAGATATGGTCGAGGCACTGACCGACGCCGATGCGCGCGTGGACGATCTTGTCGACGCCGATTCCAACCAGGGCATTGGCTATGCGCGCGACGACGTGGACGGCGACTCCACGATGTGGATGACGCTGCTCGACATCATCATCGTGATCATGGCGTTTGTCTTTGTGGTCCTTACCGACGCCACCATCGAGGAGGAGAGCGCCATCATCGGCACGCTGCTCGCCAGCGGCTATCGTCGACGCGAGATCGTGCTGCACTACCTTGCGCTTCCCGCTATCGTGGGCGTGGTCGCGGCGCTTTTGGGCACTGCGCTCGGCGTTGTGTTCTTTACCGAGCCCATGCGCAGCCTCTATTACGGTTCGTATAGCCTGCCGCCCTTCCAGGTGTACTGGAGCTGGGAGATCTTTGTGAAGTGCGCCGTGGTTCCCGCCACCGCGCTCACCCTCATCACGCTGGTGGGCCTGCTTCGCAAGATGGGCAAGACGCCGTTGCAGTTCCTTCGTCACGAGGCGAGCGGCAAATCGGGCACCAAGCGCGGCTTGCAGCTGCCGGAGCGCATGGGTTTTGTTTCCCGCTTCCGCCTGCGTATCTTCCTGCGCAACCTGGGCAACTTCGCCACGCTCTTCGTGGGCATTGCGTTTGCGTCGCTGCTGCTGCTCTTTGGCCTGGCGATTTTGCCCACGATGACGCACTATGCGGACAACCTCGAGACAAGCCTGGTCGCCGAACACCAGTACACGCTCAAGGCGCCGCTGGAGCTCGAGGGTACTGCCGAGGAGCGCGAGCAGTGGTCGGCACTCGAGCGCTTGCAGTCGGTTGACGGCGCGCTGCTTTCCGCCGCTCAGGATGCCGATGACGAGCTTGACGACGCGGCCGATGCGGCGCAGGCGGCAGCCGATGCCGCGACCAGCGCTCCGTCTGCCGAGAGCTTGGCCGCGGCGCAGGACGCGCTCGCCAAGGTTCAGGACAAGAAGGATGCGCTTTATGCGCGCCTCGATGACCTTGCCGATATCCTCGGCTGCAACCGCGACGAGGCTATCGACCTGATTGACAAGGCCTCTAAGATCGACACCGACAACGACGACATTCACCCGGTCAACACGATTGACAACGGCGCGGGCGCAATCGCGCAGGCCGAGAAATATGCCGTTTACCAGCTGCAATACGACCGCGGCGATGGTAATGGCGAGGAGACGATTTCTGTCTACGGCATCTCGCCCGATTCGCGCTACTGGAAAGGGCTGGACGTCGGCGACGGACGCGTCGTCTTTGGCGGTGGCTTACTCGACAAGTTTGGCTGGAGCGAGGGCCAGAAGGTTAAGCTTCGCGACAAGTACGAGGGCGAGAATTATTCCTTTGAGTACGTGGGCAAGGACTGCGTTTGGGGCTCTAAGTCGGATATGAATGTCTATATGAGTATCGAAGACTTTAACGAGCTGTTTGACAACGATGCGGCCTACTTTAACGGCTATGTGAGCGATGAGAAGCTCGACCTCGACGCGCGCTACTTTGCCGGCGATACCACGCCCGACGACATGCGCGCCGTGGGCGACCAGTTCATCGGCATGATGAGCAAAATGATCGGCATGATGGTTGGGCTTGCGGTGTTCATCTTCTTGCTGTTTATGTACCTGCTGACCAAGGCTGTGATCGACCACAGCGCCCGTTCGATCAGCTACATGAAAGTCTTTGGCTATCGCGATAGCGAGATTTCGCATCTGTACATCCGCTCGATCACGTTGTGCGTGGCAGCGTCACTCGTGCTGAGCCTGCCGGTCATTATTGGCTCGCTAACGGCCATCTTCCGCTCGATGCTGCTCGCCTATAACGGCAATATCGAGATCTACGTGCCCGCTTGGTCCATGGCGGCGTGCGCAGGAATCGGCTTTGCGACCTACCTGGTCGTGGCGCTGCTGCACACGCGCTCCATCAAGCGCGTCAGTCTGGCCGAAGCCCTCAAAGTCCAAGAGTAGTCATTTAAGAACGTCCATTACAGTCGAAATTGTCAGCCCGGGACCGTCTCGGGCTACGATTGAGGCGCGCCCAGAACGGGCCGCCGACCGGGCGCCCGCGCACGGCCGAACGTCCCTGC
>JAXKHW010000159.1:0-6958 GCA_036549635.1 Collinsella sp.
AGCAAGCCCTGCTATGTCATAGAGCGGGGCGCCCAGGGCGGCAGCTACAAGCGCATCGATGACAAAGATGTGCCGCTTTCATCGACCGAGGTGCTCGCATTGGCGTCATACGGTCGAGCGACTCCGAGCGATCGGGACGCGGTGGCGGGTGCGGGTGCGGGCGCGGACAATCTCGACGAGACGCTGGTCGACCGTACGATAGATCGGGCTTTCTCGTTGACGCCCCGGGCAATGCGCGGCGCGCCGGACAAACAAACGAAGCTGGAGCGCCTAAATATCCTTGATTCCCAGGGCAATGTCACCAAGGCTGGACTCCTAGTTGTGGGCACCTACCCTCAGCAGTTCTATCCCAAGCTCTTCATTGACGTGGCTGTCCATGCGGGAACTCAGAAGGGCATGGCGGGGTCGCTGAGGTTCATGGACCGCACAATCTGTGAGGGAACGTTGGGCGAAATGATCTCGGATGCCGTCGCAGCCGTCGCCAAGAATTTGCGGCGAACCTCGACCGTCCAAGGCGTCTCGCGTGTCGACTCGCTTGAGATTCCCGAGGAGGTTCTGCGCGAGGCAATCGCCAACGCCGTAATCCATCGAGAATACGGGGATCGGTTCTGTGGACAATCGATTGCCGTCGACGTCTTTGACGATCGTGTCGAGGTGACGAATCCTGGCGGCCTTTACGGGGGAAAGACTCGCGAGAACTTGTTTGACGGCAGCTCCCGATGCCGTAACGCGACGCTTGTGAAGCTCATGTCGATTGTCCCGCTGCCGGATGGCGCAGGTTCGCCGGCTGAGGGCAATGGCTCGGGCATCCCGATGATGATCGATGCCATGCGCGCGCATGGTCTGGCCGAGCCCCTGTTCTGCCCGGGATTCGATCGGTTCAAGGTCGTACTTTACCGTTCAAAGATCGAGCCGGTCGATCATGGCGGGGGCTTAATTGTGACGGCACTCAAACACTACGGCGAGCTGGGGACGCGCGAGCTGGCAGAGCACACAGGGCTCACAATTTCCCAGGTTAGGTCGCGCGTCAACGCGCTCATTGCTCAAGGCGAGCTTGAGCCCACGGCGCCGGCGACGAGCCGCAACCGCAAGTATCGACTGTCGGAGCGCGTGGGATAGATGCGTTAGTGGACGAGGCGACCCAATAATCGACTCTCGATTGGCGTCCATTAAGGTAAAGCGGTTGTTGCCCAGTCGACGGTGATGCTAAAGACTCGGCTTACGCCGGCATGGCCCCGAACCCGTCCATCAAGAACAGCCTAAGAACCAGCTTGATGACATTTCCCGGTTTGACTTCTGCCGCGTCAAAGACGTGGCGCTCGGCGAGCTCGCTGCAGTATGCATAGATGTCGCGGATAAGGTCCGCGCCCGAGAGCGTAAACATGTAGCCTGCGTCCGAAAGCGTATTGGGCGCGGCGGGCAATTTGGTCATGCGACAAAAGGTCAACAGGTCGGGCGCCATAGCGTCCTGGTAGCCAAGATGGCTGCCGTCTTCTTGTGCGACGAGTTCCAGCTGGCGTACTCGATTCAGCGCCGCCGCTAACACAAAGCTCGGCGTAGGCGCATTGACGTCCTGAGTGGTCGCCACAAGCCTGCCCGCCGCCTGCGTGACAAGCCAAGCGACCTCGCGCTGGCAACGCACGGCCTTGCGCGTAACCGGCTTGATGGACGAAGAAGAAACGCTTCCCTTAGGCGGATTCGAAACAGCCACAAGAACCTCCCATGAACGACCCGGCCCAACAAGCCCGGATGAAACACGTGCTACATCAGTATACAGGGAAGTGGGGTAGCGGGGTACAAGCGCGCCAGCGGCAAACCGAGAGCATCAACGATGTGCCGATCGCGGAATGAGATCTCGTAATAATTGACTCTCGGCCATATTATTGAGGGGCATGACTCGCGTTCGTATGGTTGTAGGTGCTGGCGATGAACGACATTGACCTTGCTGTTCCGTTGATGGATGGACCAAGCTATGACCGCGCCTGCAGTCTCGTGCCTTCCGAATACGTTGAGGCATGGGAGTGGTTTCTGGGTGAGGAACAGCGCGGCGGCGTTTGGACCAGCCTTCCGCACCACACCAAGGAAGATAGCCCTCAGTATCAGTATCGTTTGAGAATTGGCTCGGACTTCTTTCCCGTAACGCGGGATTCAGGGATCTTCTGGCCGGGCCAGGATCGGGTGAAGCAAGATCCCAATAAGATCTTTGCGCTTTCGGTCCATAACTCTAAAAAGAGCTTCTACACCGATGTGCCTCCGCTCTATTTGGACGATGGTACGTGGGTCATTAAGTACTCGGTTCAAGCGCCGGGTACCGTTGGTTTTCGAGACCAGAATTACAACCGTAAAATGCTCAACTGCATGGAATGTGGCGTTCCAGTCGGAGTCATATTTGCAACCGAGGTGGGCTACAAGGTGCTCGGCCTTGCGTTTGTTGAACGGTTCGAGCCCGAAAACGGATGGTTTGTTCTGCACGGTCCTGTTCATAAAGGCGGACCGGACCCCCGTTTTGCGCCCGACATGAGTTATCTGAAGCACATGCCCGTCGATATTGAGTTTGCCGGACAGGGTACGACCGACGACGAAAAGGTCCGCTATGCGTTAAGGCGCGAGCGATTGGGGCAGCAATGGTTCCGCAAGCAGCTCGTTGCCGCCTATGATGGCCGTTGCGCGGTGTCGGACTGCGGCGTCAGCGAGGCTCTGGAAGCTGCGCATATCGAGAATTACTCGGGACCCAAATCGCAGGTTGCCAGCAACGGCATTCTGCTTCGGCGCGATCTTCATTCCCTATTTGATGCTCACCTGATTTCGTTTGAGCCTGTTTGCGGCGAATATCGGCTGTGCGGATCGTACCTGCTGGATAAGACCGACTACGCTTCCTTTGCGGGTGCGACGCTAAGGCAGCCGAATGAGCGTCAGTGGCGACCCAATACGGTGTTTCTTGAGGCCCATCGCATTGAGTTCGATCGCTCGGAAAAGAAGCGTGAAAAGGCGGGGCTTCTGCCGTATTAGCGTATTTGGCTTTGGCATTCTTTGACGATCGTGTTGTTTGATCGGATCGCGTGGCGATGCAATCTCGCGCCCGCCGGTGCATGCTCTTCCTGATTTGTATAGCGAGAAGGGGCATGTATGAGCTGGCGAGGCGATATTGCGATGGGGAAGTACGGAAAACTGCCGTGTGCCCTTATCGACAACAATATGTTTCCGGGCGTAGAAGTGGATTGCGGGTCGTTTGCTGTCGCCTGTCCTTGCTGCGGCTCGCAAATACCGTGTCTCGACATTCGGTTTATCGATGCGCGCGACAGGTTCAGCGACGAAGTGAGGAAACGCACGGGCGTTCATATGCCGGTGTATCCGGAGAAATGCCCTGTTTGTGGCCTCGATATCGTGTACGACGCCGGCGACGAGGGATAGGTGATGCGGAGGAGTTGGCTGTGAGTGTCTTTTGCCTCTACAAATAAATCCCCTCACCGAGTTGCCTGTGGAACTCGGCGTGATGGTCGCGTGCCCAGGTAAAGAGTGCCTGGTCAAAGTCGGTACGCGTGGCCGGGACGCCAAAGACGCCGGCAACTTCGACGCGTATAAACTCCAGTGCCGGCAGCTTGTTGATGGCAGTGAGGGCAAACGGGGACGAGGGCTCCTCGAACAGATAGCGGCTGCCTTGCAGCGCGTCGCAACTGGTGCACGTGTTGCCGAGCGACGGGGCTTTGGAGGCTCGCGCGCCTACGGGCTTGTAGCCGCAGCGCTTATGAAGGTAGTCGCGGATCTCGCCCGGCACGCAGCCAAGAGCGGGCACGATGGCGAGTGCGTTGGCGTTGGCCGTGTCGATGGCAATGTGCCCGGCTTCGTTGGGCGCGTGCGCGATGGCGATGCTCTCGTCGTTATCGGCTCGATAGGGAATGCCGAAGGCCGCGACCGAGGTCTCTTTGTGACACTTCCAGCACTCGCGCTTGCCCAGTACTAGATATATATACGGTGCTGAGGGGTCGGATCGGTCAACACCGGGCAGCCACTCGGCAAAGGGCTCGGGGTTGACGCCGCCGGGTACATACCAGACCTTCTTGGTCCGGTCCCATTTGGCGCCCAGCGCCTTGGCTTCTTCTTTGTGCGAAAAGGGGACATCGAGCTCGGTGCGCATGGCGGCTCCTTGGTGCTGCAGGTGCAAGTGGCTCAAGGATACCGCAGGGCGCAGACATCGCGGCGTTTTGCTGAGAAGTTGCGGTGCGGACTGATTGGTTATGCCGATGGATAGATCGGCAAGTAGATGGTCGGCTTTTGGCTAGTTGGGCGGTTGGAACTGCCGGCGGATTTGGCGACATAAAACAAAACAGCCCAGAGGACATAGCCTCTGAGCTGCGAACATTTGGTGGGCGTTAGAAGATTTGAACTTCTGACCTCTTCCGTGTCAGGGAAGCGCTCTCCCCCTGAGCTAAACGCCCGATCAAGGGTGCGCAAGCGCGCAAGGGATAATATAACGGAGCCTGAACTCGGTGGCAAGAACATTTTTAAAAATCGCTTACATTGTGGAATTCGGGGGCTTTGCCATATCCATTTCAAAAGAGCCTGCTGCCGCGATTTGGCTGTCGCATAATGCAAGGCCATTGCGGTATCGAGCTATGGAAAGACGCCTGCGGAATTGTCCTACCGATAAGCGGACAAGCCTCCAGCTGGTGACTTCGCCGTGGTAAGGTAAGCCGAATTGTTTCTAGGCTGTTTCGGGGGAGTGGAATGAGCAAAGAGTGTGTCGAGCAGGTCGAAGGCGCAGGGGCTTCGGTGCCGATGACCGATATATCGAACATTGATGTGCCCGAGGGCACCGACGAGCTCAGCCGCAACACCCGTCGCGCCTGGCGCGAGCGCCTTAACGATGCGTCGTCGCGCAAGATGATCACGGGCGTCTTGGCTACGCTGGTGGGCGGTTCGTTTTGGGGCTTCTCGGGCACCAGCGCGAGTTTTTTGTTCGATACCTACCATGTCGATACGCTGTGGCTTATGAGCGTGCGTCAGATTCTCGCCGGTCTACTCTTTATGGCCGTGGTTGTTACGCGCGACCGCGAGCGCCTGATTAAGCTCTGGACCACACCCGCCGATCGCAAGCAGCTGCTGCTCTTTACCGCCTTTGGCCTGCTGTTCAACCAGTTTTGCTATCTTTCGGCCGTGCGCCTGACGAACGCCGGAACCGCGACGGTGCTCCAGTGCCTGCAGCTC
Organism: Collinsella sp.; assembly: GCA_036549635.1. GTDB lineage: Bacteria > Actinomycetota > Coriobacteriia > Coriobacteriales > Coriobacteriaceae > Collinsella. The sequence goes on from JAXKHW010000159.1 coordinate 5,206, forward strand.
GTTATCATCATGGGCTACGCCTGCGTGACCGATCGCCGCATGCCGCGTACTCGCGAAGTCATCGGCATTGGCCTGGCTCTGGGTGGAACCTTTTTAATCGCCACCGGCGGCGACCCCACCAGCCTGAATATCTCGCCGCTTGGCCTGGCAGCAGGTCTTATGTGTGCGGTCAGCGCCGCGTGTATGGCGGTGATCCCCGCCAAGATCCTGCCCGAATACGGCAGCCCCATCGTCACGGGCTCGGCAATGCTCACGGCGGGCGTGGTCTCGTGCGTCTTCGTGCAGCCCTGGGCGCATATGCCGGCGCTCGACGCTGCCGGCATCGAGGCGCTCGCGGTGTTCGTGGTTATCGGCTCGTTTTTTGCTTACATGCTTTATATGCAGGGCGTTAAGGACATCGGCTCGGTGCGCGCGAGCCTCATCGGAACTGTGGAGCCGGTTTCGGCGACCATCACCAGCGCCGTTATGCTGGGGACGGTGTTTTTGCCGACCGACCTTATCGGCTTTGTCATGATCATCGTGATGATGTTCCTCACGGTGTAGCTAGCGCCGCCGCCAAGACAGAAAAGGTGTTGTGCCGCATTTTCGCCAATTGATGTCCGTGTCTGGAGTTTAGCTGTCGATGCTCAAAATGCCATAAACTAGTAACGTTATGGACTTTTTCATTGCGACTCAATTGCGAGGATTTCTTTATGGCTGGTAATCACTTTAAGGGCAGCGATAGCGGCCGTCCTGCAGTTCCGCCGCGTCCGAACGGGGCTGGTAAGGCCGGCACGCCGGGCGGCGCTGGACAGGGCAGCTCCGGTAAGCGCGTGTCCCCGGGCGAGACGGCGATGTTTACCGCTCTGTACGAGCAGTCTCAAAAGGCAAAAAAGACCGGCCGTGCAAGAGGGAATGTCTTTGCGGGCGGTGCAACCTCCGCGTCGCAGCCGAGCGGGGCTCCTTCGGTACCTGCGAACAACGCAGGTGCTGCCAACGCCGCGAATGCCGCCGGCAACGTTAATGCCGGCAAGGCCGACAACAATACTCCCTCTGCCGGTGGCGCGGGGCTTACGGGTAACCTTGGCACGATCTACACCGGCGCCTCCGAGACTGGCACGTTCGCCCGCCTGGATGATAGCGGTGCCGAGTTTGCGGGCTCGGGTTCCAAGGAAGATTATTACGATTTTGGCTTGAACTACGGTAGCGATGCTTCGTCGAGTTCGACCTCTGACGGTCTGGTCCGTCATCGCCATCGCAAGGGCGAGCGCAAAAAGCGTCACACCGGCGCCATTATTGCCGCTGTAGTCGCGGTGCTTCTCGTTGCGCTTGGCGCAAGTGGCTTTATGTTGCTTAACTCGGCAAAGACCGTAAAGAGCGAAGCGAAGGAGGCTGTCGAGATCGTCGGTGGCCTTAAGGATAAGGTCACGTCGGGCGATTTTTCGACGCTGCCTGACGACGCGAAGAAGATCGATGAACTCTGCGACAGCATGAAGGCGGAGACTTCGAGCCCGCTGTGGACGGCGGCTTCGTTTATCCCGGTGTATGGCAGTGACATCAACGCAGCCCGCACCATGATTGATGCCCTGTCCGATGTCTCGAGCAACGCGCTGGTTCCCATGGCCGACAACCTTTCGCAGGCCACGCCCGGCAAGCTGTTCCAGGACGGCATGATTAACGTGTCCGCGCTGCAGGCGGTCGCCGATTCGCTTTCCAGCAGCTCGAAGGTGTTCAAGAGCGCCAACGAGAAGGTCCAGGGCATTGGCGATACTCA
>JAXKHW010000160.1:0-2045 GCA_036549635.1 Collinsella sp.
CTGCTGCGCCTGAAGCAGGAGTACCTGTTTGTCTCGGCCGGCATCTACAGCCTGCTCGACACCTTTGAGAAGGAGCACGACGAGAACTGGGAGCTGCTGCCGCAGTTTGTGGCCATCCACACCAACGACACGCACCCCGCCATGTGCGGCCCTGAGCTCATGCGTATCCTCATCGACGAGAAGAAGCTCGAGTGGGATGACGCCTGGAACATCGTGACGCAGGTCGTGAGCTACACCAACCACACCATCCTGCCCGAGGCTCTGGAGAAGTGGCCCATCGGCACGTTCTCCAAGCTCCTCCCCCGCGTGTACCAGATCATCGACGAGATCAGCCGTCGTTGGCACGAGTCGTTCGACACCACGCAGGAGGGCTGGCAGGAGCGCCTGCGCCAGACCGCTATCCTGTGGGACGGCGAGATTCGCATGGCCAACCTGTCCGTGATCTGCAGCCACAGCGTCAACGGCGTGGCCAAGATCCACTCCGACATCATCAAGAACATCGTGCTCAAGGACTTCTACGCCCTGACGCCCGAGAAGTTCAACAACAAGACCAACGGCATCTCGCACCGTCGCTTCTTTGCCGAGGCCAACCCCACCTACGCCAAGCTCGTGACCGAGGCCATTGGCGATGGCTGGCTCAAGGACGCCTTTGAGCTGGAGAAGCTCAAGGAGTTTAAGGACGACACCGAGTTCCTGAAGGCCGTGGGTGCCTCCAAGCGCGCCAACAAGGAGCGTCTGGCCGCCTACGTCAAGGCCGAGACCGGTCTGGTCATCGACCCCAACACCGTCTTCGATGTCCAGGTAAAGCGCTTCCACGCCTACAAGCGCCAGCTCATGAACATCATGAAGGTGATGGACATCTACAACCGTCGCATCGCCGATCCCAACTTCCACGTGACGCCGACGACCTTCATCTTTAGCGGCAAGGCTGCCTCGAGCTACACCTTTGCCAAGGAGACCATCCGCCTCATTAACTCGGTGGCCGAGGTCATCAACAACGACCCGCGTGTCAACGAGGTCATGAAGGTCTGCTTTATCCCCAACTTCCGCGTGAGCAACGCCCAGCTCATCTACCCCGCCGCCGAGATCTCGGAGCAGATCTCCACGGCCGGCAAGGAGGCCTCGGGCACGTCCAACATGAAGCTCATGATGAACGGCGCCATTACGCTGGGCACCCTCGACGGCGCCAACATCGAGATCGCCGACCTGGCCGGTCGCGAGAACGAGGCCATCTTTGGTCTGACCGCCCCCGAGGTCGAGCAGCTCTGGGCGTCGAACAGCTACTTTGCGTGGGATACGCTCAATAACGATCGCGACCGCCTGGGCCGCGTGATGGACGAGCTCAAGGACAACACGTTTGCCGGCCTTTCGGGCAACTTTGAGAGCATCTACAACGAGCTCATGAACAACAACGACCCCGACCTGGTCATGGCAGACTTCCGCAGCTACGTGGATGCGTGGGAGAAGCTCACCGGCAGCTATGGCGACCAGGAGGCCTGGAACCGCAAGGCTCTGCTCAACACCGCCTCGAGCGGCTGGTTCTCGAGCGACCGCACCATTCGCGAGTACCGCGACGAGATCTGGCACGCGTAAAGGCGCGCGAGCTCCCCTATGCCAGCACGGCATTACTCGACGGGCGCGACCGAGCGCCGCGCCCGTCGCTAATGGGTTTAAGAACATCGATGACAGAAGGAGAAATCGATGAGTAAGAAAGAATGCATCGCGATGCTCCTCGCAGGAGGACAGGGCAGCCGATTGGGGGCACTCACCCAAAAGATCGCTAAGCCGGCGGTTAGCTTTGGTGGCAAGTTCCGCATTATCGACTTTTCGCTCTCCAACTGCTCAAACTCGGGCATCGACACGGTGGGCGTTCTGACACAGTATCGCCCCTACCTGTTGCATGCCTACGTGGGCTCTGGCGAGGCATGGGATCTGGACAGCCGCGACGGCGGCGTTTCGATCCTGCCGCCGTACGAGACGCAGACCGGCGGCGCATGGTATGCGGGCACGGCCGACGCCATTACGCAGAACCTCGACTACATCAA
>JAXKHW010000161.1:0-5806 GCA_036549635.1 Collinsella sp.
CCCCATACCCTCGTTCGGTCAGACGCGCCGCCGCGGTGTGTGTATGTGCCGTATAATGACCATTACCTATGACGCGATACAAAAGAAAGGTGTTTGCCCATGCAGGCACAGAAGGCGGAGGGAACCCGCGACCTTATCGGCGCCGAGATGCGCGCCTGGCAAAAGATGCAGCAGATTGCGGCCGGCGTGTTCGAGCCGTTTGGTTTTAAACCCATCGAGACGCCCGCGATCGAGCAGGTTGACGTGTTTGTCCACGGTATCGGCCAGTCGACCGACGTCGTGCGCAAGGAAATGTTCCGCGTGTTCAGCGGTGCCAACCTGGAGCGCGTCTTTACCGAGGGCACCGACACCAAACTCAAGCCCAAGCAGCGCCTGGCACTTCGCCCCGAGGGCACGGCCGGCGTGGTGCGCGCCGTCGTCGAGAACAATCTGGTGCCCCAGGGCTCCACGCCGTTTAAGGCGTACTACGCCGAGGCCATGTTCCGCGGCGAGCGTCCCCAGAAGGGCCGCCTGCGCCAGTTCCACCAGGTGGGCATCGAGTGGCTCGGCGCTCCCGATCCGGCGGCAGACGCCGAGTGCATCATCATGCTCATGGAGTTCTACAAGCGCCTGGGCTTCGATCTTTCCAAGCTTCGTCTGCTCATCAACTCGATGGGTGACGCCCAGTGCCGTCCGGCTTATCGCGAGCAGGTTAAGCAGTTCATCCTCGATCACGCCGACGAGATGTGCGATGAGTGCCGCGAGCGCGCCGAGCTCAACCCGCTGCGTGCCTTCGACTGCAAGAACGACCACTGCCGCGAGATCATGGCCGAGGCTCCGCTGATGGGTGACAACCTGTGCGATGAGTGCCGCGAGCACTACGAGCAGGTCAAGCGCTATCTGGATGCCGCCGGTATCGAGTATGTCGAGGATCCCACCTTGGTGCGCGGCCTGGACTACTACACCCGTACTGTCTTTGAGGTCGAGGCCCCTGGCGCCGGCGTCGGCTCCATCGGCGGCGGCGGCCGCTACGATGGCCTGGTCGAGCTCGAGGGTGGCAAGCCCACGGCGGGCGTCGGCTTTGCTGTCGGTTTTGAGCGCGCCCTGCTGGCCCTGCAGGCCTTTGGCAGCGATTTGGGTGCCGGTGAGGCCCCGTGCGTCTATGTCGCCAACGCCGGCAAGGAGCTGCGTCAGAACGTCTTTGCCATTACGCAGGAGCTTCGCGCCGCAGGTATCGTGACCGAGGCCGACTATCAGGGTCGTTCGCTCAAGGCCCAGTTTAAGCAAGCCGATAAGGTAGGCGCCAAGCTCATCTTGGTCCTGGGTGGCGACGAGCTTGCCGCCGGCAAGGTCAAAGTGCGCGACATGCAGAGCCATGACGAGGTGCTCGCCGATCTGGACAACGTCGTCGAGGCGGTTCGCGAGCGCCTGTAGCGCATCTTTTTGAGCTTCGGGCCTGCTAACGTGCCCTGCTCATGGAGAGCGATTGTTACGGGGGTGTTTCGCTTTTATGCGGAATGCCCCCGTTTACGTATGCCGCCCACCGAGAAATACGACCATTTAGGGCAAAAACCTTTGCAATGCAGAAAATACTTTTGTGTGGTAAAGCGCAATCAGTGTCGAAAGTATTTCTCAAGCGCCTATAATGAATACCGCATGTTACGTGCATAGAAGGAGGAATGGGAGGAAACGTGGCTGAGAACCTAAGCAACCAGTCTGTACCCGAAGCCGCGGCGCGCGTCGCTGCCGTGGTCAACCGCCTCGTTAACCGAATCGGCTCGAATGCCGAGTCCAGGGAGCGTCTCGCCGAGATCGAGATCCCCGAGGAGCTGCGCGACAATCTGGCGCTGTTCTTGCGCCTGGAGCGCCGTGTGCTTAGCGAGTATGATCCCGAGATCGCGGACCTGTTCGACAAGATTTTGACAGCCGAGATTGTGGTCAATGCCGGCAACCCCGGTACCTGCGCTGCCGACGAAGCCGTCGACGAGCAGGGCGTGCCCACCGCCGACGAGCCCACTGCCGTGGCATTTCGTGAGGTCGTCGATTTGATCGACAGCCTGCCGCTCGATAAGCAGCAGGTCATCGTTCGCGCCTTTACGAGCTTTTTCCATCTGGCAAACCTGTCGGAGGAGAACTACCGTGTGGCGCAGCTGCGCGAGCGCGAGGCCGGTGCGTCGACCGATACCGAGGTCGATCCTGCCAACGAGCTTACCGTTGCCTATCACCAGCTGGTGAATGAGCTGGGTGTCGAGGGTGCCAACGAGCTGCTCGACAAGCTCGAGTTCCACCCTGTCTTTACCGCACATCCCACCGAGGCCCGTCGTAAGGCCGTCGAGGGCAAGATCCGCCGTATCTCCAACCTGCTGGAGGAGCGTCCGCGTCTGGGCGGCTCCGACCTGGTGGAGAACGAGCGCCATATGCTGCAGGAGATCGACGCCCTGGTGCGTACGAGTCCCATCGCGCTCAAGAAGCCCACGCCGGTCGAGGAAGCCGATACCATCATCGACATCTTCGATAACACGCTGTTCGACGTTATCCCCGTTATCTATCGTCGTTTTGACGATTGGGTGCTGGGCGACAAGGCCGGTACTGTGCCGCCGCTGTGCCCGGCGTTCTTCCATCCCGGCAGCTGGATCGGTTCCGACCGCGACGGTAACCCCAACGTCACCGCCAAGGTGAGCCGTGAGGTCGCCGCCAAGTACTTTACGCACATGGTGCTCAAGCTCGAGGACAAGTGCCGCCACATCGGCCGCAACCTCACGCTCGAGGCTACCTACAGCAAGCCGTCGGCCGAGCTCATTAACCTGTGGAACCATCAGGTCGAGATGAGCCCTCGTTACACGGCCCGCGCCGAGCTGATCTCCGAGCACGAGCCGCATCGCGCCGTCATGCTCGTCATGGCCGACCGCCTGAACGCCACCGTCCGTCGTATCACCGACACCATGTACCACAGCGCCGACGAGTTCCTGGATGACCTGCGCGTCGTCCAGCGTTCGCTGGCCGCCTGCGGTGCCGTCCGTGCTGCCTCCGGCCCGGTCCAAACCATCGTCTGGCAGGTCGAGTCCTTCGGCTTCCATATGGTCGAGATGGAGTTCCGTCAGCACTCCGTGGTGCATGCCCGCGCCCTTAAGGATATCCACGAGAACGGTATCCATGGCGACCTGCAGCCCATGACGCGCGAGGTCATCGATACCTTCCGCGCTATCGGCTCCATCCAAAAGCGCTACGGCAAGAAGATGGCGCACCGCTACATCATCTCGTTTACCAAGAGCGCTCAGCATGTGGCCGACGTCTTTGAGCTGGCGCACCTGTCCTTTGCACACGAGGAGGATGTCCCCGAGCTCGACGTGATCCCGTTGTTCGAGCAGCTCGAGGACCTCGAGGGCTGCGTCGACGTGCTCGATCAGATGCTTACGCTGCCCGTGGTGCAAAAGCGCCTTGCCCAGACCAACCGCCGCATGGAGGTCATGCTGGGCTATTCCGACTCTTCCAAGGATGCCGGTCCTACCACGGCCATGCTCGCGCTGCACTCCGCGCAGGAGCGCATCGCCAAGTGGGCAGAGAAGAACGATATCGACCTGGTGCTCATGCACGGTCGCGGCGGTGCCGTGGGCCGTGGCGGCGGCCCGGCCAACAAGGCCGTGCTGGCGCAGCCCAAGGGTTCGGTCAACTGCTTCTTTAAGCTTACCGAGCAGGGCGAAGTCATCTTTGCCCGTTACGGCAACCGCACGCTGGCTCAGCGCCATGTTGAGTCCGTTGCCGCCGCAACGCTTTTGCAGTCGGCCCCGAGTGTCGAGAAGACCAACACCGAGACCACGCAGAAGTTCTGGGATATGGCCGAGAAGCTCAACACTGCAAGCCACGAACGCTATCTGGACCTGCTGAACACCGAGGACTTTACACCGTGGTTCTCGACCGTGACGCCGCTGACCGAGGTCGGTCTGCTGCCGATCGGCTCGCGTCCCGCCAAGCGCGGCTTGGGTGCCAAGTCGCTCGACGACCTGCGTACCATCCCGTGGATCTTCAGCTGGAGCCAGGCGCGCATTAACCTGGCCGCTTGGTACGGTCTGGGCACCGCCTGCGAGCAGCTTGGCGATCTTGACCAGCTCAAGGCTGCCTACCAGGAGTGGCCGTTCTTCCGCACCTTTATTGACAACATCGAGATGTCGATCGCCAAGACCGACCAGCGCATCGCCAAGATGTATCTGCACCTGGGCGACCGCGATGATTTGTCCGAGAAGGTCTTTACCGAGATGCAGCTCACCCGTAAGTGGGTCCTTGCCATCGTCGGTGATGAGTGGCCGCTGCAGCGTCGTCGCGTGCTCGGCTGCGCCGTTCGCGTGCGTAACCCCTACGTCGACGCTCTGTCCATCGCCCAGGTCCGCGCCCTTCGCGAGGTGCGCATGAATCAGGACGAGATGGCCGAGGAGAAGAAGGCCGAGTACATGAGCCTGATTCTTTCGACTGTGACCGGCGTCTCGGCAGGATTGCAGAACACGGGGTAATCGATAGCCCTGTGGCTCTCACCGGGACCCGATGGGTTTCCCTCTGAATGCGTCCTCGCACTTGAAGCCCCCTTATCCTGCTCCTTCGGAGCTGCGGATAAGGGGGCTTCGTGCTGCGGAGTGCATTCAGAGGGAAACCCATCGGATCCCTTCGTCCTCGGTCTTCTGGGGTTAAAGCTAAAGGGAATAAGGCGCGCTTCGCGCATAGCGTGGAGTGCGGCGAGGGCTTCTTGCGTCCTGCGGAGTGTGCCTAAAAGTAAACTAATGGCGGGCCCTGCGATGTCCGGTCTTCGGCGGATCAGCCGCTGGGTGAGGGTGGTGCTTGGGGCGACGTGCAAAAAACGGAGTTTTCAGCAGCCAAAGATTGATGCATAAGGCCATAGCCGGCTTTCGCTGCCTTTGTTGATGCTTTTGCACGACGATTGGGCTTTGGCGACGATCATATATGGCTGGTTTCTCGCCGCATGCTATCCAGATGGGTCGAGTCATGAGGACTATCTACCTTTTGAAAGATTTTTGGCACCAAAATCTTATCCCGCGATGCTGAATACTCGCAAAAATGCACGCTCCGGAGGGTACTACCCAGTTATGGCCAGAAATCCATGCGCCATCTTATGCAATTAATTAACGGATTTATGCAAAATGGCTTACGTGCGTACGTCTCGGACTAGATGTTTGCCTCGGCGCTGCGTAAATCATCCTGTCTATAGTGTCTTTGACAGGCGGCTGCGGTCCCGTTTGGGGTCGCGGCCGTTTTGTTGTGGGTCAAATATGAACGTTGTGTTAATGAGTCGGTGGACGGTGGTGTTTTTCGGTGAGCGGCGTATCCTTCCAACGGTTTATCTAGTGTGTCAGTTGAAAAGGAAGAGGGCGCTCGTCATTGTTTGAATGTGAACTGCCGTTTGACCACAAGACGTTGCATCTGGAGCTCGAGGATAAGAACTTCGCGGGTGTGATGGAAGGTCATCAAAACGAGTTTAAGACTATAAAATCGCAGGAAGAGCTGGTAGAGGAGTCGCTTGCCAATCCTTATGGCTCGCCTTCGCTCGAGGAGCTTTGTGCTGGCAAGAAGGATATCGTCATCTTTAGCTCCGATCATACGCGTCCCGTTCCCTCGCGAGTGACGATGCCTATTCTGCGGCATCACATCCACTCCGCTGCGCCTGAGGGGCTCGTTCGCATTCTGGTTGCGACGGGTAGGCATCGTCCGTCGACGCACGAGGAGCTCGTCAACAAGTACGGCGAGGAGATCGTTGCCAACGAGGAAATCGTTATGCACGTCGCGACCGCTGACAGCATGATGAAAAAGATCGGCACCCTGC
>JAXKHW010000162.1:0-5008 GCA_036549635.1 Collinsella sp.
AGAGTACTGCGGGGTAAGCCCGTGGGAGGCCAGGGCGCCGCTGACCGGTGGACGGCACCGAGCCGTACGCTTGAACTGAGAAGGGGGAGGCCTCGCGGCCTCCCCCTTTTTTGCGTTATATACACGTTGTACTTTGGGACCTAGCTCCCCCGTATTCGCTCTTACTGTTTGGCTGTATTTTGAGTTCTTCTAGTGTATTTGAGCGATAATTACTCGCATTGGCGTTAGGGAGGGCTTGATGTTTACCGTGTTTGTCTTGGGCAATATTGCTTCGGGTAAGTCGACTGCCTGCCGCTATTTCGAATCTCGTGGCGCTATGCTTATCGATCTGGATGAGCTTGCAAAATCTCTGTATGTGCCGGGCTCTGATATCGTCAATACTCTCGCGGATGAATTCGGTTGGGACATTTTGGATGAGGAGGGCGGCATTTGCCGCAGCATCCTCGCTTCTCGAGCTTTCGCTTCTCCTGATTCGGTCGCACGACTCAATGGCATCGTGCATCCCGTTCTGATTGAACAGCTTTCGCTGAGGATTCTCGATCCGGTTTGTTGTACGGTTTCATCTCCCCGTTACCCCTTTGCGGTGGTCGAGGTTTCTGCTCCGACTGGTTTTGAGGATGCATTTGGCTTGGCTGATGAAATTCTGGTCATTAGCGCCCCTTTGTCAGTTCGTCGCGAGCGCGCTATTCAACGTGGCATGGAGCCATCTGATTTCGATGCCCGTTCTGCTTGTCAGCCCGATGAGTCTGCGCTGTGTAATCTCGCTACAACGGTGATTGATAATGCCTCAGGCGATAATTCGCTCTTTGAGCAGCTTGACTCATGGCTTGCATGCCATGGGTTCGGGGATGTAGTGGATAAGGAGGAGGTCGATGCCTAAGACACGTTTCCTTACGTGGTATCGCCTTATACCGCTAGCTGCCGTTTTTGCCTTCGGCCTTATCTCATTCGTTTACTCGTATGCTCCTGCCGCTTTCTTTAAGCCGCTGTATCCGATTGACTACGAGGCGTATGTAAAGCAATCCAGTATTTCGCATAATCTGGATCCGTATCTGGTGTGCGCTGTCATTAAGTCTGAATCGAATTGGGATCCCGGGGCCGAGTCGAATCAGGGTGCTCAGGGATTGATGCAGCTGATGCCCGAGACTGCCCAGGATATGATCGCCAAGGGCCTTGTCGACGGTGGCGAGTATTCGGCCGACAACCTTAACGATCCGGCTACGAATATCGAGTTTGGCTGTGCGTATCTCTCGTATCTTCTAGCGTATTTTAACGGGTCGACTGACAGTGCCATTGCCGCCTATAACGCCGGCATGGGCAATGTCGACGGATGGGCGCAGCAGAGTACGTCGCTTCATAATGCAATCACCTTTCCCGAGACGCAGGCGTATCTGATTCGTGTCAATAATGCCTGGGCTCGCTACAAGACCCTCTATCCCGATCGGTTCGTATAGGACTATGCCTGCCGCCTGCGTATACTGCAGATATATGAGTTAGGAGTATCCATGGCGGAATTTGAAGTAGAACGCGTTGGTGGTGAACTTAAGCGCTTTGGCGTTGAAGGCTCTGACGTGCCGTTTAAGGTCGTGTCTCCCTATGAGCCTGCCGGTTCCCAGCCTAAGGCCATTGAGTCGCTTGTGCAGGGCGTGAGGGACGGAGACCGCTATCAGGTTTTGCTGGGCGTGACTGGTTCGGGCAAGACCTTTACGATGGCAAAGACTATTGAGGCCCTGGGAAAGCCGACGCTGGTCATGGCTCCGAATAAAACGCTCGCCGCTCAGCTTGCGAGCGAGCTCAAAGAGTTCTTTCCCAACAACGCTGTGGTCTACTTCGTCTCGTACTATGACTACTATCAGCCCGAGGCGTATGTGCCGCAAAGCGATACATATATCGAGAAAGACTCCTCGATTAACGAAGAGGTCGAGATGCTGCGACATCAGGCGACCGCATCGCTGCTCTCTCGACGCGATGTGATCGTTGTCGCATCGGTCTCGTGTATCTATGGCATTGGCTCTCCTGAGGACTATGCGGGTCTGGCTCCAAACGTCGACAAAAAGGTGCCGCTCGAGCGCGATGACTTTATCCATGCACTTATCGACATTCAATATGATCGCAATGACTATGACCTGGCACGCGGCACGTTCCGCGTGCGCGGCGATGTTGTCGACGTGTATCCGCCTTATGCCGAGCATCCGTTGCGGTTTGAGTTCTTTGGCGATGAGGTCGAGCTGATTGCCGAGATCGATGAGGTCACCGGTGAGATGCTTCGTGAGTATGAGGCCATTCCCGTATGGCCGGCATCGCACTACGTGACCGAGAAGCCGAAGGTCAAGGCGGCTCTGAAATCGATCAGCGAAGAGTGCGAGAAGCGCGTGGCGGAGCTCAAGGCGACCGACAAGTTGCTCGAGGCGCAGCGTCTGCAGCAGCGCACCGATTATGATCTTGAGATGCTCGAGACGATGGGCTTTTGCAACGGCATCGAGAACTACTCGCGTCATCTGGATGGTCGCAAGCCGGGCGAGCCGCCGTTTACCCTAATCGATTACTTTCCCAAAGATATGCTCTGCATCATCGATGAGAGCCATGTGACGGTGCCGCAGATTCGCGGTATGCACGAAGGTGACCGCTCGCGTAAGGTGACACTGGTGGAACACGGTTTTCGCCTGCCCTCGGCGCTCGATAACCGCCCGCTTCGTTTCGATGAGTTTGAGGCAAGGATACCCCAGTTCATCTACGTTTCGGCAACACCGGGCGACTATGAGCTGCGGGTGAGCCAGAACGACGTTGAGCAGATTATTCGTCCGACCGGTCTGCTCGATCCCAAGATCGATGTGCGTCCGGTTCGCGGTCAGATTGACGATCTTGAGGACGAGATTCGCGAGCGCGTTGCCCGCAAGGAGCGCGTGCTGGTGACCACGTTGACCAAGCGCATGGCCGAGGACCTGACCGACCATCTGCTCGACGCGGGCATTAAGGTCAATTACATGCACTCTGATACGGCGACAATGGACCGTGTCGAGATCCTGCGAACGCTGCGCGAGGGCAAGATCGATGTCCTCGTTGGCATCAACCTGCTTCGCGAGGGCTTGGATCTCCCCGAGGTCTCACTGGTGGCAATTCTCGATGCCGATAAGGAAGGCTTCTTGCGCAACCGCCGTTCGCTGATTCAGACGATTGGCCGCGCGGCCCGTAACGCCGATGGCGAAGTCATCATGTATGCGGACGTTGTGACCGATTCGATGAAAGAGGCCATCGAGGAGACGCGGCGCCGCCGCGAGATTCAGATGGCATATAACGAAGAGCATGGCATTGTGCCCAAGACGGTGCGCAAAGCCATCAACGACATCTCAAGTTTTATTGCCGAGGCCGAAAAAACCGTGAGTTCCAAGGGGCGCTCGAAGGGCGACTCCCTTGGCCATGGCGCATTCTATACGCCCGATGAGTCGGGCGAGGGCGGCGTGCCGGAAACGGTGGCACCCGAGCAGACACTTGCGGAGCAGTTGGAAGAACTGCCGCATGACGAGCTTGTGCGGATCGTCGAAACCATGGAAGAGGATATGCGCAACGCTTCTGCCGCCATGGACTTTGAGGAGGCGGCGCGCCTGCGCGATGCCGTCGTTCAGATTCGGGCGATGCTCGAGGGTGCGTCTGAGGACGAGACGATCGAGCGCTTACGTTCGCAGGCCCGCAAGGGTTCCACGTTCGCATCGGGCAGAAAACGCCAGGGTGCACGGTTTAAGAAATAGCGAACAGGCCCCGAGTTCCCTGTGGAGCTCGGGGCCTGTGTCTTTTGCGTGCTGGAATTCGTGCGCTAGAGGTCTGCGATCAGGGCTTCGGCACAACGAATGCCGTCGGTGGCCGCGCTCATGATGCCGCCGGCATATCCAGCTCCCTCACCGCAAGGGTAGAGGCCCGGGGTCGACACGGCATGGCACGTTCGGTCTCGGGTGACAGTAACCGGTGAGCTCGAACGAGTCTCCACGCCGGTAAGAACGGCATCGGGGCGGTCGTAGCCTCGTAGCTTTTTTCCGAGTAGGGGAAGTCCCAGGCGGAGCGACTCGACGATATGCTGCGGCAGGGCTTCGTCAATTGCCGTCCAGGTCACACCAAGCGGATAGGTGGGCTTTACCTTTCCGGGCGCCTTGCTGGCGCGTCCTGCGAGGAAATCTCCGACGAGCTGTGCCGGTGCGTTCCAGTTGGAGCCGCCCAGGCGATAGGCGGCCGCCTCGCAGGCACGCTGGAGCTCGATGCCGGCGAGCGGGTCATCGTTGGGAAGGTCCTCAGGCGTGACGTTAACGAGCAGGGCGGCATTTGCGTTGCGTCCGTCGCGGGCATTGAGGCTAGCGCCGTTGACGCACAGGTGGCCCTGCTCGGAAGAGGCGGCGACAACCTGCCCGCCGGGGCACATGCAAAACGAGAACACGCTGCGGCCGTTGGGAAGATGGGAAACAAGTTTGTAAGGGGCCGCCCCGAGCGCTGGATGTCCCGCCGAGGCTCCATATTGCGCTCGGTCGATGTCGCGCTGCGGATGCTCGATGCGAACGCCCATGGCAAAGGTCTTTTGTGCGAGGGCCACGTTGTGGTCCTTAAGGAGCTCAAAAATATCGCGAGCAGAATGCCCGCAGGCGAGGATGAGGTGCTTTGTCTCGATTGGCTCGCAAGCGGCGTCTTGGGACGATTGGACATCAATACCGGTAATGGCGCCAGACGCGTCGATGTGAATGTCGACGAGCTTTGTTCGATAACGGACGACACCTCCGAGCTGCTCGATGCGCTGGGATATAGCGGTGACAACCGTGGGAAGGATGTCGGAGCCAATGTGCGGCTTGGCATCCCACAGAATATCGCGGGGCGCACCCGCCTCGACGAAGGTTTCGAGGATAAGGCGATGGGCGGGATTTTTTGTTCCTGTATTGAGCTTGCCGTCCGAGAAGGTCCCCGCGCCGCCCAGACCAAACTGGATATTACTCTCGGGGTCGAGGATGCGCTCCTTTAGAAAGAGGTCGAT
>JAXKHW010000163.1:0-6931 GCA_036549635.1 Collinsella sp.
GCCTAAAACCTGCCAAAAGGGGACAGGTTTATTTTGGCAGGTTTTATCTGGGCAAACGCCATTTCCACCACAAAGGGGCCAGGCACCTTTGTGGTGGTTTTTGCTTTGCAGTAAAAACCATCACAACATTCGATGAAAATTGCGATTTTGCAGAAAAACGTCGAATGTTGTGATGGTTTGCGCCCCGGGCCGCCCTTCGGGTTCGGCCACCACAGAGGGGCCAGGCTCCTTTGTGGTAATCGGGCCCCAACGGTCTGCGCCTTGGTATACCATGTACGCCGTTTGCGAATACACCCCACACCGCCACACTACCCAGAAAGGGCCCCATGGACGCCACCTTCGGCCACATCAAAGCCGTGTTCTGCGATATCGACGGCACGCTGCTCACAAGCGAGCACACGGTGTCCCCGCGCACCGTGGTCGCGATCCGCGCCCTGCGCGAGCGCGGCGTGCTCTTTGGCCTGTGCACCGGGCGCGACGCCCACGCGACCGAGGCTATGTACGAGCTCTGGGGCATCGACGGCCTGGTAGACGTGATGGTGGGCTGTGGCGGCGCCGAGGTCATCGACCGCGCGCACGGCATCAACGAGCTGAGCTACCCGCTGCCGGGCGAAACCATCGCGCGCATCTGCAAGCACATGGCGGACCTTCCGGCAACGCCCGTTTGCCCCCGAGACGGCGTGTTCTACGTTCCCGAGACCAATGCATGCGTCGAGCATCTATCGCGTGTCGACGGCGTGCCCTATAAGGTGGTCGATTTTGCCGAGTTCTTGCGCGAGCCGCAGCCCAAGGTGATGTTTACCATGGCGCCCGAGGTAATGCCGCGGGTGATAGAGCGGGCGTCGACGTTTGCCGATGACACTGTTAAGGCAGCGGCCCTGCAGACCACGCAGCGGCTCTACGAGTTCATGGATCCGCGCGTGTCCAAGACGCGCGGCCTTGTGCGCGTAGCGGAGCTCAACGACATGGAGCTCCAGGACATCTGCGTGTTTGGCGATGCGGACAACGACACCTGCATGGTGGCTGACGCCGGCGTGGGCGTGGCCATGGCAAATGGCAGCGATGCCACCCGTGCCGCCGCCGATTTTGTAACCGCGAGCAACGACAAAGACGGCATCGCGATCTTTATCGAGGAACATCTGCTATAGCGCCGGGGGGGGGAGAACCACCGCAAAGGGGGCAGGCTCCTTTGCGGTGGCCTCTGGCGATTTGGGTGAATTGATGCCTAAAATCTGCGCGAAAAATCAAATATTGTTGTCTGAACATCATGCTTCTAACCACCGATGAGTTAAAGATATTCCCATCAATTTGGTAGTCTATTCCTCCCGGTTAATGATCTACCGTTCACGGTCGATTTTCGACCGTTCACAGGACGCATGCTCTTGAGCAAAATGTTGTGCAAATAAATAAAATGCTATTAAAAAATGATAACTAGCTTAATTACCAGTAGAAATAGATATTTCATAGCGAATAAACGAAGGTAAATCCGAGCAAATGTCAAGAGAATTGAGAATTCGCTACAAAACTATCGGTATTTTTGCTTAGATGTTCAAACAATCGTTACAATATGAACTATAAGCGTGCGCAATTACAGATTGCGCAGATACGTTTGATAGTGAAAGAGCAAGATCGCGGTCTCTTGGGGAGGAGACATCGATGAAAGCGAATTCAGAAAAAACTAAGCAGAGTAAAAAAGCGACGCGCCGTGTACTGGCAGGCGTTTTGTGCGGAGCCTCCGTTTTGAGCCTGGTACTGTCGCTCGTCATGCCTCCGATCTCGCAGGCCATTGCCAACGATGCCCAGACAGTTTCTACCGAGGAAACTGTGATGGGGGGGGTTCCTCAAGTGAGTCTACTGTTGTAGAAAACACCAACAACGGGGATACCGAAAACCAGAATAGTGGCGCTATCGAAGGTGGCAAGGACGACCCCTCAAATGGTGTTGAGCAGGGTCAGTCTGGGGATCAACCTGAGGGTAAGCTGCAGGTCGAAGATAACGAGCCGGCAGATGGCAACGCTGTGATGGCAGCCGCGGAAGGCGAGCAAACCGAAGCGGCGCCCGACGAGATAAAAGACGTTGACGATTTAAAAACCAAGTTGGCGAATGCAAGCGGTGTTGCTAGCTTCAAGCTTATGAATGATGTCGAGACCGGCGAGACAATCACGCTTAGCAAGGACGGCAGCAAAATCACGCTGGATCTAAACGGCCATAAGATTAAGCATACGAGTTCAAATCGGCCTCTGTTCAATATCACCGGCGGCGCGACGCTGACCGTCAAGGACAGCCAGCAAGCTGCCGCGACAGAGATCTCGGCTAATCAAGAAAACAAATGGAGCAATCTCGCTTCAATGGAATACGGCGATTCTAACATCCCGACCAAGCTTACCTATTACGTAACCGAATCGGTCGCAAGCGGAACCGTTACAAACGAAACTCTTAAAGCGTATGAGGCTGGTATCAAGGGTGCCATTGTGGCTTGCAGCGATGCCAAAGCTGCTGGGTTAAGGCTCGTCAACCTTTTCAATGGCGGCCACTTTAATCTTGAAAGCGGCGTGCTCACGCAAAAGAAAGATGGCCAAATCGGCAACCTCATCTATGCCGAGAACGGCTCCACTGTCAACATGAGCGGCGGATACGTTTGCGGCGCTTCCGGCTCGGGTGACGGCGCGGGCATTATGGTATCCAACGAGAAAGGCGTCGCCTCGACCCTTAAGCTGACTGGCGGCGTCATTGCCGGCAACAGCGCTTATAGTGGCGGTGGTGTGTATGCCCGTTATTCCGAGGTCACCATAACTAATGGCATAATCTCCGGTAATAGCACACTCGACGTGGGACTCGGTGGCGGCATTATGGCCAAGGGCGGCATCGTGACCGTTTCTGGTGGCTATATCACGAATAATAGAATGGCTAAATTCTGCGGCAAGGATGGCAACGGTGACCATGGCGGCGCTGGGCTTGCTGCCAATTATGGAGCGAAAGTCACTATTTCCGATGGTCAGATTACCGGCAACTACTCCGATGAAGCCGGCGGCGGCGTTTACGTTACCGATGTCGAACGGAATGACCAAACGTCTCGCTCAGGAATGGCGTGGCTGAATATCACGGGAGGAATTATTGCCTCTAACGTGAGCTACCGATCTGAAGGTGCCGGCGTCCGAGTGGGCCAGATGGTTGACGCGATGATTAACGGCACTGAAAACAATAAAGTCTATATCACTAACAATCACTGCATGTCTCGCTTTGACTGGGGTGGCGGCGGCATCTTTGTTCAGGGAAACTCAAACCAAGGCAAGGAATATACTGCTGGTAGGCTATTCATATATAACTCGTACATTAGCGCCAATGAAGCTGGCGGCTACGGCGGTGGCGTTGCAGTCTGCCCCACGGGCAAGACGTTGGTAACGAACACTGAGGGCACGGCAATCTTTGGCAATACGTCTGCCGGCGCTGAGTTTGATGGCGAAGATCGTTTTAAAAGCGATTATAAAGATGCTTACAACTCACAGAACAATACCGGCAATGAAGCTAAACCCCATCTTTCAGGTGGTGGTAGTGGTAAGAATCAAGATAAAGATGCATACATATCGAAGGTGTTTCGCGGGAACGGTCATGCCGATTTCTTCCTTGCGGCAGCGGCTGGCCATCAGGAACCGCTTGCGGCGGTAATCGGCAAGATGCTCGGCGGCGGAGATGCCCAGTATTCGGGAAGTAAAGAACGCAGTGATAACAAAGGACTCAGTGATAACGAAGAACTCTATGAGGCTATCAAAATCCCTGCCAATGGCGGCGTGAAGATTTATCGGAGCGTCGGTCTGTCTTCGGCTGTCCAAGTTGGAAGCGATGAAGCGAAAAATGCACGGGAAGCTGCCAGAACTTTCATCACGGGCAACTATTCCTGGGACCATGGCGGCGGTATCATGTCGAATGGCGACTTGTACCTAGGCGTGCCTGCGGATACGTATGTCTATCCGGGCCTTAAGCTGAAGGCGACCAAGGCGCTGATAAATAAGCAGACCGGGAATGGCGAGCTGCTCACCAAAGACCAGTTCTCCTTCGCGGTCTATCGCAAGGATTCGGCTACTGCGACGAGGCCCTCTTGGAATGCCAAGGGATTCAACGATGGCGGTTGCACCTTGGTCGGAACTGCCAAGAATGATGCGAACGGTAACATAAAGTTCGATCTTGGTGAGCAATTCTTGGCGAGCGGTACGGCTGGCAACATTACATACTACTTGGTCGAAGAGACTGGCGGAGACTCTGGCATTGAGTACGACCGCACTGTGTACGAGCTCAATGTGCAACTCACGGACAAAAAAAATTTGCTCATGAAAGTGCCGACTAAGGACGATTCAAGTCGGGAAACTGAGCTTTATGTTCACAACTATACGATTACAAAGGTGAGTGTGACCAAATGCAACGGAGATCAAAAAAACTCGCTGGGTGAAGTGCAGCCGGGTGGAGACGGCTACTATTCAATTGGTTGCTCCGATGAATCTAAGACCTTCACCAACACGTACATTCCGTACACCTCTACCGGCTCTTGGACTCCTAAGGCGACTAAGGTCGTTAAGGGCGGCGAGATGAAGGAGTTTACGCTTCAGCTTGCAACTAACAAGGAGTTCACGGAGAACGTTCAGGATAAGTCGACCCAGGCCGCTGGTGATAAGTCCCAGACCCTGAGCTTCGCCGAGATCGAGTACAAACTTGATCAGCTCGAAAAGCTCGCGTCTGACTCCACCGGCCGCGGTGCAAACAAGACCTTCACCTATTACGTTCGCGAACAGCAGCCGAGCGCACTGTTTACGAACTACAAGTACGACCAGTCGATCTATCAGATTACGGTCACGGCAACTGACGACTCTAACGGTAAGATCAACATCTCTGCGACCTACAAGCAGATTCGGGATCGTGATGGCAATCCGGTGAACAACGGCGCTGAGCGCACATTCAGCGAAACCGATACCCCCACCTTCACCAACACCTACTCCACCTCTTTGCCCCTTTCTGGTATGTCGGGCGTCACTCTGACGTACCTTGCCGGCGCGGCGGTGCTTTGCGCTGCTGCGGCCTGGATGCACATTCGTCGCAAGGCGAATGCGAAGGGAGGTAAGCGTCGTGAATAAGAAAGTTTGCTCCTTCCCGATCTTGTTTGCACTGCTTGCCCTCCTGATCGGCACCTGCGCGGTTGTGTTCCCCGCATCCGCGCAGGCCGTGCCGACCTCGACCGGTTCCATCACGGTGAGCGGCACCGTGGCGCGCAGCTACGACGCCTACCAGATCTTTAGCGCCAACGTCGTCGACGGCGACAGCGACGCCAAGATCGCCACCGACCTCGTCTGGGCAAGCGGCACCGCGCGCGACGCCGCGCTACCTGTGCTGCACAGCGCCGGCATGCCCAATTCCCAGGCCACCGCGCAGGAAGCTGCCGAGTGGCTCAACACCGATTCCCACCTTACGAGCGCGCTGAGCGCACAGCTCGCTCGTTCCCTCCAGAGCTCTGGTGCCGTGTCCGTGGCCCTTAACGCGGGCACAGCGGCCGAGCTACCCTGCGGCTACTGGCTCATCGTCGCCGACGACGACGCCATCGCCCAGGGCGAGGCCGGCACCGCGCCGATCATGGCCCTGGTGGGCGGCAGCGCCGTCACCGTCAAGCCCAAGGCCGCGACCCCCAAGGTCGCCAAGCACGTGCTGGAGGACGGCACCGCCGCCTGGCAGAAGGCCGCCGACGCCACGGTCGCCGACGACCTGTACTGGCGCCTCTCTGCCACGGTCCCGGCCGGGCTCACTGCCTACGACACCTATACGGTGCGGTTCGTCGACACCATGAGCGCGGGGCTCGACCCCTCCAAGGTGGCCGCGAGCATGCGCGTGTACGCGGCGGCGGGCGCGGACGGCGGCTTCGACGCCGTCCAGACCGGCAAGGACGGCCGCGCCGGCATCGAGCCCGCGAAGGGCTGGACCGATATCACGGCCCAGTGCGCCACCAAGGTAGCGGCCGACGGCAAGACCTTCACCGTGCGCACCGGCGACCTGATCGCCGCGCTCGGCGGGGCCGACGCCTTCACCGCGGGCGCCCGCGTGGTCGCCGTGTACAATGCGCCGCTCAACAGCGCGTGCAACCACGGCATCGCGAAGGGCAACCCCAACGAGGTCTACCTGCGCTACCCGCGCTCCCCCTTTGCCGACCAGTCCGGCGACGCCGGCTTTACCCGCACGCCGAGCGACGACGCGTGCGCCTACACCTGGGATCTCGCGCTCACTAAGCGCGGCAGCGACGGCGACAAGCCGCTTGCCGGGGCGGTCCTGAGCATCATCGACGACCGCGGTCGCACGCTGACGGCCGACGGCACGTGGGATGCGGAGGGCAAGGCCACCGTCACCACGGGCGAGGACGGCCGCGTGACCGTCTCGGGCGTGGACTCGGGCAAGCTGGAGGTCCGCGAGTTCAAGTCGCCCAAGGGCTACACCGCCTTTGAGGGCACGCGCTCCGTGACGGTCAAGGCCGAGGGCCTGGACGTCGAGCAGGTGGCCGCCGCCAAGCCTAAGCTCACCATCACGGCCGAGTCGCCCCTACGCGCCGACAGCGCGGACGGGTCGACGGGCAGCCTGGAGGCGTCGCTCATCAACACGCCCACCGGCACACCCCCTAGCATTACCACCGGAGGCTTTATGCCCTCGACTGGCGATATGGCAATGTACGCCGCGGCCGCCGCAGCGGTCGCCGGAGCCGCGCTCATCGTGGTCGCGCTCCTGGTCAAGCGGGGAGGTGGCAGCCATAAAGAGTAGCTGGCAGCCCCACAGAGAGCGGGGCGAGACGTAGCGAAGTAGATGCTAAGACACAGACAGACAGATTTAGATCAAATGGAATTCGAGCAGAAAGCAGAGGAAAAGAAGATGAGCATGAGCAAGAACATCGCACGCCTGGCAGTGA
>JAXKHW010000164.1:0-10288 GCA_036549635.1 Collinsella sp.
AGGCACGCTCCCTCACCGGCTGGGTGCGTAATATGGAAGACGGCTCAGTCGAGATGGAGATACAGGGAGCTCCGGCAAATATCCTATCTCATCTCGAGGCACTTCATGCCTCCTACGAGCGCATGGGAACGCGTTTTCGCCTCGTAGATGCCCAGGCCCGAGCCCCACTTGCCAATGAAGACGGTTTCAGTCCTCATTATTAGTATTGTGTGCTAAATACGGTATCATTTACCTACGACCGTTGATAGAAAAGAGGCGAGGCGCATGGCGGTGCAAAGAAGGAATACCAGGCAGCGAGAGCTGGTTCTTGACGCCGTGCGCCAAAGCTATAACCATCCCACAGCTGACGAAATCTACAACGCCGTGCGCGAACAGGATGACAAGATCAGCCGCGGCACGGTCTACCGCAATCTCAATCTCTTGGCAGATGCCGGAGAAATCCTCTCGATCAAGACGCCGGGCGGGAGTCGCTTCGATCGCACCATCGAGCCGCATGCGCATGTCCTCTGCACCTCGTGCAGCCGCGTCATCGACGTGCCCCTCCCCTTCGATACCCAGCTCGACGCCAGGACATCCGAGCAAATCGGCTGGAACGTCACCTCGCACTACACCATCTTTGAGGGAATCTGCCCCGACTGCCAGTAGTCTTTGAGACATGCCTGCAAATCTACTTGCCCATCCGCTACAGCAAACAGCACATTTCTAGGTATGTCCCGAAAACCTACTCGGCGAGCAGACGGCGCAGTTCTTCTTCGACCGTGTGCACGTAACGGACACGGTCATTGACACCGCGCATGCTGGGATTGCAGCTCTCCATCAGATAGGGATGGCCCACCACGTTGAGCATGTCGCGGTCGTTTTCGTTATCGCCAAACGCCACCATTTCGTTAGGTGAGATCCCCAGCGCGCGACCATAATCGGCAAGCGCGGACCCCTTGCCCGAATCAAAGCCGATAAAGTCGGTCCATTCGGTTCCCGACGTCATCACGTCGACACGGTCGCCAAAGAGGCGCTCAAAATGCTCCAGCGCGGCCGGCTGATCCATCTCGGGCGTCTGGAAGGCAATCTTAATGACGTCCTCGTCGATGTCCTCGGGACGGTCGACCACCGCCACATCGCAGTGGACCTCGTAACGCAAATGGTCGATGAACGCATCGTTACCGCTTATGGTGTAGAGGTGCCCCTCGCAGGAAAGGGTTACGTCGGCATGGGGGTAGGCGACCACGGCATTCGCGATATCCATAGCAAGGCTACGCTCCATGGAACGCTTGACAACGCCACGTCCCTCGCTCATCACCAGGGCTCCGTTTTCGCATACATAGGCGAGCTCATCGGCCACCGGGGCAAAAAGGTAGCGCAAGCTCGCATATTGACGGCCACTCGCCGGCATAAACACAATGCCGCGACGATGCAGCTCGTCGATGAGCTCAAATGCCTCAGGACGCGGCTCGCGCTCCCCCGGATGCAGCAACGTGCCATCCAAATCGCAGGCGATCAGTTTGATTCCCTCAAGACCCATATGCTTTCCCCCACAGCATCTCATCAACAGAAAGACGGACTTTGAATAGTTGCCTCTCAAAGTCCGTCTTACGCATACGCACGTTAGCCGCGCGCCTTCTTTACAATCGTAAAGTCTGGAGCCATACTCACAACAACATCCGCCGCGCTCGATGCAAAGCGTCGGCTGGCATCGAGCTCGCGTGTGACCACCGAGAGCCGAACACCCTCGACACCCCGGAGCATGCGGCCCAAAACAGGCTGCACCGGCGTATACATGCGCACGGTACGCTCGTCCGAGTCGCCCCGGAAGAGCGGCGCATGCATGTTGCCGATCTCCCAGCACGCATGCGCGAGCGCAATCGGATCCATGCGGTCGACTTCGACCAAATAAACCTCGGCGCTGCGCAGGCGCACGACAGCCGCTACGGGCACCGCGCCCGCGCGGTCAATAGCAAGCACGTCGCCGTCGGCGAGACGTTCTCCGCCAGCGCCATCCAGCCGAACATCGACCGTGCGCCCTAGCTCCGTTACGCCCGCAAATGTGCGGGCATCGGCCTGGTTCCAATCGAGCAGCAGCTCGTCAACCTCAAAGATGCCGCCCAGCTCCCGGCGAAGCAGGAGTTCATAGGACGGGTCGTTGAGATTTCCCAAGCATGTCGTCGAAACCAAGCGTTCAGGCATACTCTAACCCTCGACCTCGACGAGCTCGATATCAAAGTTGAGGTCCTTGCCGGCAAGCTCGTGGTTGGCATCGAGCGTCACAGCCTCGGGCGTCACGTCGATGACCACGGCGGGGACGGGCATGCCGCTGGGCGTGGACAGGAAGAGCTTCATGCCCTTCTCGATCTGCTCGATGTTGGGAACCTGCTCGGCCGGGAAGGTAATAACCATCTCGGGATTGTGCTCGCCGTAGGCATCGGCAGCAGGAATGTGCACGGTCTTCTTCTCGCCCACCTGCATGTCGACAACAGCGGCGTCGAAGCCCTTGATCATCTGGCCGGCGCCGCAGGTGAACTCCAGCGGCTCGCCGCGATCGTAGGAGCTATCGAACTGCGTGCCGTCGTCGAGCGTGCCGCGATAATGAGTCTTGACCTTCTTGCCCTGGTTGGACATGGTAACCTCCGTGATAAGGGCGGCGCACAACGCGGGCCGCCGTGAACATATGGCGCTAACTATACCCTAGTCATACAATTCAAAGACAGTTTGCAAAGAAACGCTGCAACCGGAGGATCCATGGCATATCCCGTATTTGACTTACACTGCGACACCGCCGACCGCATCGGCTGGGCCACGCTCGATCTCGACCTGCGCTTTACCGCCGGCACCGACGGTTATTTCCCCGGCGACGAAACGCATCCGCAGGATTTCGACCTTATCGAGGGCAACGCCTGCGCCATCTCGCTCGCAAAGATCGACAACACGCCGTGGGCACAGTGCTTCGCCACGTTTGTCCCCGACGAGATTCCCACCGCCCACGCCGCGCGCTTCCAAGCACAGATCATGGCGCACATGAGCGGCCAGGCAATGCTCAACCACGACCGCATGGTCAACGTACGCAGCGCCACTGACATTCGCCCTGCACTCAAAGACGGCAAGGTCGCCTGCATCCACACCATCGAAAACGCCACGTTCTTTGCCGAGGACCCCGCGCTGATCGAGGTACTCAAGAGCCTGGGCGTACTCATGTCATCACTCAGCTGGAACGCGCAGGGACCGCTCGCGAGCGGCCACGACACCCACGCCGGCCTCACCGCCGCCGGCATCGAGGCACTTACGCAGATGGAGCACGCCGGCATGATACTCGACGTCTCCCACCTCAACGATGAGTGCTTTGACGAGGTTGTCGCCCACGCCACGCGCCCCTTCGTCGCCAGCCACTCCAACTCCCGTGCGGTTTGCGGCGTCAAGCGCAACCTCACCGACGACCAGTTCCGTACCATTCGCGACATGGGCGGTATCGTCGGCCTCAACTACTGCAGCGAGTTCCTTTCCAACGACGCAACCGACAAGACCGCCGCAGACGTCACCTTCGACCAGCTGGCGGCACATATCGAGCACTGGCTCGACCTGGGCGGCGAAGATGTCATCGCACTCGGCGGCGACTGGGACGGTGCCACGGTGCCCGCTTTCCTCTCCGATGCCAGCATGATGCCCGAGTTCCAGAACATGCTTTCCAAGCATTTTGGCAAGACCGTGATGCAGAAGCTCTGTAGCGACAACGCGCTTGCCTTCTTTGAGCGTTATTAATTTCACATCCCTTGAGCGGGCCGGCATGCCGAACGGTCGAAATGCCGGCCCGTCCCCAATCTGAAGGACCGCTTTTGACGCAGCAGTTTACGATTTTCCTACCCCGACCGGATGGGACGCCCATCTCCGTCGTCGTTACCAAAAAGCGCGTCAAAAACTTCAACCTACGCGTCACATCAAGCGGTGAGGTCCACGCCAGCGCACCGCTCGGCGCCAGCCGCGAGCGCATCGAGGCATTTGTGAAGCGCAACAGCACCTGGATTGTCAGCCGACTTGCCAAGCGCGAGCAACATCAGGCGACGGCGCGAGAGCCGCTCAGCACCTCGTCCGTCATTGCACTTTGGGGCAAGCCCATCACGGTACAGGATGCACTCGATCACAACTTTGCATCACCCGCGCCGCGGCCCAAGCAGGCCACCTTCGCAAGCTTTATGGGTACCGACGAATCGGACGAAGGCCCACAGGCCAAGCGGCGCGCAATCCTCGACGGCCTAACGTCCGACGAGCTCCAAGCCCACATCAGCCAGCTTTATACGACCGAGGTCACCGCAGCGCTACGCGACATCGTGCACGCATACGAAATCACAATGAGTGTCGCCGTTTCCCGCGTCTCCGTGCGCAGCATGAAAACGCGCTGGGGATCATGCACGCCCAAGACCGGAGCCATTCGCATCGCACGCGAACTTGCCGCTTATCCCATCGAGTGTCTCGACATGGTTGTCGCCCACGAGCTCGTCCACTTGCTCGAGCCAAGCCACAATCAGCGGTTTCACGCCCTGCTCGACAGGTACTGCCCCAACAATAGAGCGCTGTCGCAGCGGCTCAAGCAGCCACCCATAGAGACGTATTAGAACCGGTTAGCGCACGCGCTCGATCTCGACGCCGCAGCTTGCCAGGGGAAGACCGACGGGCGCCCAAGGCTTATCGAGCTTAACACGCACGCCAAGCAGCAAGGGGTAACGACGCAGCAGCATCTGGGCCACACCCTCGGCTGCCGCCTCGATGAGTTTAAACGTATGCTCGCGCAGATAGCCATCGACATCGTGGCACACCGAGCCGTAGTCAATCGAGGCGTCCAGGTTATCGTGCTCCCCCGCTGCACGCAGGTCGGCATAGAGCACCAAGGACACGATGAACTTCTGACCCAGCGCGTTCTCTTCGGGATACACGCCGTGGTTGGCAAAGACCTCGAGACCGTCGATAGTAATGCGATCGGCATGGCGCAGATCGTCATAGCTCACGTGGGGCACCGCCGTTGCGGTGGATATTTCGCCCCTTCCACGGCGTGCGAGCTCGGCACCTTCAGTCTTGGTTGCATTCTCGGGCAGTTTTTTGTTACTCATCGCGATCGTCTCCTTCGTTTAGAACCCCGACCGCGCAAACTAACTACACGCGAATCGACAGGTTCTTTTTATCATCGCTCCAGTTGCAAGCATTGCGCGCGGGGCATGCAAAGCAGGCGCGCGACGCTTTGTCGGCTGCATAGAGCAAACGCTCAAGCGGTTGGCTGTTCACGCGCAGCTTTCGATGGCCCAGAATGGCCGTCTTAATGGCTGCGGCATCGGCCGGCTCAAACGCCACGTCATCAGGCATGCCGCCGAGAATTGCATCAGCGACGCGTTCGCTTGCAACATCATGGGATATACCCGATTCATACTGTTCATCTTTGCCGATATCGTGAAGAAGTGCCGTGGCGTAGATGACCTCGCGGTCAAACTCGAGATCTTCCTCGAGATTCTTAATCCACATAATGCGAGCGACATCGAGCAGATGGTCGATACCGTGGCGGCAGAAGATGCGCCCCGATTCCAGCTGAGCAATGTTGCCCAGGTGGCGCCGGAACAGGCCGTTGGCACAGATGTAATCGATACGAGGCATGACGCCAAAAGGCGCCAGGCCCGAAGCCATAAAACCGCGACGCGGCGTTCCCTCGTCAGTATTCGATGTAAAGTCGTTGACGACTCTCATAGTTAGCGTCCCAGCATCCTAAAGAAACGCTCTTCGAGCGCGGGGTCGGTCTCAAAGACGCCGCGGCGAGCGAGCGTCACGGTCTTGGTGCCGGGCTTTTGCACGCCGCGCATGGTCATGCACATATGCTCAGCTTCCATGAGCACAATCGCTCCCTGGGGAGCGAGATAATCCATGAGGGCGTCGGCAACCTGCGCACACAGCTGCTCCTGCAGCTGCAGACGGCGGGCATAAACCTCAACCGTGCGAGCAAGCTTAGAGAGCCCTGCGACACGGCCGTTGGGGATATAGCCAATGGTAGCCTTGCCATAAAACGGCAGCAGATGATGTTCGCACAGCGAGTAGAACGTGATGTCGCGCTCGATAACCAAATCGTTCGAAGCGACGGCAAACGTTTTGGACAGGTGCTCCTCGGCACTCTGGTCCATACCGCCGGCGATTTCGCCATACATACGGGCAACGCGCGCCGGGGTCTCCAGCAGGCCCTCCCGAGTTGGGTCCTCGCCTATGCCCTCAAGCAACAGCTTAATGGCGGCCTCGACTTTTTCCTGATCGACCATCTGGGCCTCACTTTTCCGATTTTGCGTTCGCGCTATGGTACCACGCCCTCCGGCATCGGCCACAAGCTACATAGTATGGGTCGAATAGACCGGATCATCACGCCAAAGTTCAACTGCATCACAAAGCGCAACGCCCTCGCGCTCAGCACGGGCGCGCGTAGCGTTCATGTCGATCACGCGCTGATTGCTCGAGCCCCTAAAGCGCAACGAGATATCGTACAGATCCTGAACGAACGGGCCGTCCACCAACATGTCGAGGCAGGCCAGGATACGGTCCGTCACCTCGGTATGATGACGGCCACCCGGCATAAGCTCCTCGAGCACGTCACCGGTAAAGCACCAAATGGTCTTGCCCGACCCCGCAGGATAGGCCGCACGCACGCGCTCGATAAAGTCAACAAGCCCCGCCTGATTCTCGGGCTCCATAGGCTCGCCACCCAGAATCGTCAGGCCATCGATAAAGGGATGATCGAGACTCTCGATAATCTTATCCTCGACGGCGCGATCGAACGGCTCGCCAGCGGCAAAGTCCCACGCGACAGAGTTAAAACAATTCTTGCACCCACGACGGCACCCGCTCACAAACAGAGAAGTACGAACGCCTTCTCCATCAGCAATGTCGAAATACTTAATGTTCGCGTAGTTCATAGGTAACTCTCCCGGGAGGCCGGGACATATCATCCCGTCCTCAAACATTCTCGGCCTGCGGCCTGCGAAACTGCGGGCGGGACGATATGTCCCGGCCTCATGCAAAGGGTAACTCAATGAACGAAGCGAACATCGAGCATAGGGTTCGAGATCTAATAAAAACTGGGTTGCGGCTCAACCGCCATCGCAAGTAAATCGCTGCTGCAGCTCGAATTATTTCCGCTAAAAACTTCGAGGAGTGAGCAGACCGCGAGCTGCATCTCAGCTACGTCAACTTGGCCGCCCCGTAGCGAGGCCCCGGACCTTTGCTCGATATGAGTTCCGCACGAACAGGAGGCGCCAGTGGCGCCTCCGTCGTGAGCCAGGACTGTCCGAAATAGCGAGTAAAGGTCCGGGGCCTCGCTACGGGGCGGCCTGGGATGGTTATTAGAGATGCAGCACGCGGTCGCGGATCTCCTCGGTTCGACCCTGGTTCCAGAACTGGGTACCGATGTAGCCGCACGTACGACGGGCGACGTTCATCTTCTCCTGGTCGCGGTTGCCGCAGTTGGGGCACTCCCATACCAGCTTGCCATCGTCCTCGACAATCTTGATCTCGCCATCGTAGCCGCACACCTGGCAGTAGTCGCTCTTGGTGTTGAGCTCGGCGTACATAATGTTGTCGTAGATGTACTGCATCACGCGAATGACAGCCTTGAGGTTGTCCTGCATGTTGGGAACCTCAACGTAGGAGATGGCGCCGCCCGGCGAAAGCTGTTGGAACATGCCCTCGAACTTGAGCTTATCGAAAGCATCAATCTCCTCGGACACATGAACGTGATAGCTGTTAGTAATGTAGCCCTTGTCCGTCACGCCCGGGATAATGCCAAAACGGCGCTGCAGGCACTTGGCGAACTTGTAGGTCGTCGACTCCAACGGCGTGCCGTACAGCGAGAAGTCGATATCGCTTTCGGCCTTCCACTCGGCGCACTTGTCGTTCATGCGCTGCATGACGGCCATGGCAAACGGCGTGCCTTCCTTCTCGGTGTGGCTGTGGCCCGTCATGTACTTGACGCATTCATACAGGCCGGCATAGCCCAGGCTGATGGTGGAGTATCCGCCCACGAGCAGCTTGTCGATCGTCTCGCCCTTCTTCAGACGAGCGAGGGCGCCGTACTGCCACAGAATCGGTGCGGCGTCAGAAAGCGTACCCATCAGGCGCTCATGACGGCACAGCAGGGCACGGTGGCACAGCTCAAGGCGCTCATCGAAGATCTTCCAGAACTTGTCCATATCCTGGTGCGAGCTCAGTGCAACATCAGGCAGGTTGATGGTCACAACGCCCTGGTTAAAGCGACCATAGTACTTGGGCTTGTTCGGGTCGTAGTTCAGCGCGTTGGCAACATTGTTAAAGCCGTTGCCCGAACGGTCGGGCGTCAGGAAGCTGCGGCAACCCATGCAGGTGTAGCAGTCGCCGTTGCCGGCGGTCTCGCCCTTCGACAGCTTGAGCTCGCGCATCTTCTTCTCGGAGATGTAATCGGGCACCATGCGCTTGGCGGTGCACTTGGCAGCCAGCTGGGTCAGGTAGAAGTACGGGGAATCCTCGTGAACGTTATCGTCCTCGAGTACATAGATAAGCTTGGGGAATGCCGGGGTAATCCACACGCCGGCCTCGTTCTTAACGCCCTCGTAGCGCTGGCGAAGCGTCTCCTCCACGATCATGGCAAGGTCGTGCTTCTCCTGAGGCGTACGGGCCTCGTTAAGATACATAAAGACCGTCACGAACGGCGCCTGGCCATTCGTGGTCATAAGGGTTACGACCTGATACTGAATCGTCTGGACGCCGCGACGGATCTCGTCACGCAGACGGTCCTCAACGACCTCACGGACCTTTTCGGGAGATGCGGAAACGCCGAGCTCCTCAAGCTCGCGAGCGACCTCGCCGCGAATCTTTTGACGGCTCACCTCAACAAAGGGGGCAAGATGGGTCAGCGAGATGGACTGGCCGCCATACTGGGAGGAAGCAACTTGGGCGATAATCTGCGTCGCGATGTTGCAGGCGGTCGAGAAGCTGTGCGGCTTCTCGATCAGCGTGCCCGAAATAACAGTGCCGTTCTGGAGCATGTCCTCCAGGTTCACCAGGTCGCAGTTATGCATGTGCTGAGCAAAGTAATCCGAATCGTGGAAGTGAATCAGGCCCTCATTGTGGGCATCCACGATCTCCTGGGGCAGCAGCACGCGCTGGGTCAGGTCCTTGGAGATCTCACCGGCCATGTAGTCACGCTGAACGGAATTGACGGTCGGGTTCTTGTTGGAGTTCTCCTGCTTGACCTCTTCGTTATTGCACTCGATCAGCGACAGAATCTTGTCGTCGGTCGTGTTCTTCTGGCGCTTCAGGCTTTGAACATAGCGATAGATGATGTAGTGGCGGGCAACCTCGTAGCAGTCGAGACGCATGATCTCGTCCTCGACCAAATCCTGAATCTCCTCGACCGAAACGGTATGGCCCGCGTTCTCGCATGCCTCGGCGACGTTTTGCGCCGCATAAACCACCTGGCGGTCGGTTAGACGAGAGCTCTCCTCGACCTCCAAGTTGGCGGCGCGGATGGCATTGACGATCTTGTCGATGTCAAAGACAACCTCGGTGCCGCTGCGCTTGATGATCTTCATCCTCTTGCCTCTTTCGCGTCGTAGCCTCATTGCGCTTCAGAGCCAAACGATGCCCGGCAGGGCTTGCCCCTGTCTTGCGGCGCCGTCGCGCAATCTGTGTTTTCGATAACCATAGGCCCTCATGCGGACAATCCTCGCAGCCAATCAAGGGGCTCAAAGATCCATCCAAATAATGGGGCGAATAAGGTTCTCGTTCTCTGTCCGCCATCTATCATACGACAAAGAGGCATCTATATCCTGTATTCTTTTTTTAGGTCAAACACAACATATAGTGTTTCAGCAGGTCAAAGCAATTGGTCAATTTGCAGACGCATTATAAATGAAGGCCTCTTGGCAGACTGCTAAAACGTTATCAACCCAACTACCTGCACAGCAGTTTTGAAACCCCCTCAACCGTGCCGCCGCCAAATAGCACCAAAACCAAGCCGCTCACGCCAAAAGAATCCAAAAGATTATGCTTGACCAACATGTTGCGGTCATGATGGGCCAGGACACATGCAATCTGCCGGCACCCCTACGGGATACAAAGACCATCGCGTACGGACCTTGGATCAATATTTGATGACTTATTTGGCGGCGCGCTTGGTGGCAAAAAACAAAACAGCCCAGAGGACATAGCCTCTGAGCTGCGAACATTTGGTGGGCGTTAGAAGATTTGAACTTCTGACCTCTTCCGTGTCAGGGAAGCGCTCTCCCCCTGAGCTAAACGCCCAAAT
>JAXKHW010000165.1:0-8072 GCA_036549635.1 Collinsella sp.
CAAACGGCACCGGCATAACCGGCACCGACGACAATCATGTCGTATGCGCCGGCGTTAAAGCCTTCAGGCAGGCCTGAGGTAATCTGCATCGATACTCCTTGTCAAAAGCCACGGGCTCGTTAGCTGGGCTTTTCTCGAACATTCTTCGAGACATATTTATCAGAGCGATTATAGCGCTAATGCGTCCTATAATGAGCTTGCCACACAAGGAAAGCTCAAGCACCGCGGCGAACATAATTGAAAGGTAAACCCGCTAGCAGCGGGTTTATTCGCGAACAGCCGGGCGCCTGGAGCTTAGCGAAACGCTTGTAAGGAGTAACATGAGCGATTTCCTAAACCGTATGAAGTCTGCCGCCAAGGCCGACCTTAAGACCATCGTCCTGCCCGAGGGCGAGGACCCGCGTACCATCGTCGCCGCCACCAAGATCATCGAGGAGGGCCTGGCAAAGATCGTCATCCTGGGCAACCCCGACGAGATCGACGTTCCCGGCGCTACCGTCATCGACCCGCGCAACGCCGAGAAGCACGAGGAGTACGCGCAGAAGTTTGCCGAGCTCCGCGCCAAGAAGGGCGTTACCATCGAGCAGGCTCGCGCCCAGGTGATGGACGCCACCTACTTTGGCACCATGATGGTCAAGATGGGCGACGCCGACGGCCTGGTCTCCGGCGCCTGCCACTCCACCGCCGACACCCTGCGCCCCGCGCTGCAGATCCTCAAGACCGCCCCGGGCACCAAGCTGGTCTCGGCCTTCTTCGTGATGTGCACCGACACCCCGCAGTTCGGCACCGACGGCACGCTGATCTTCGCCGACTGCGGCCTCAACATCAACCCGTCCTCCGACGAGCTCTCCGAGATCGCCATCGCCTCGGCCCACTCCTGGTCCACCTTCATGGGCAATGTCGAGCCGCACGTGGCCATGCTCTCCTACTCCACCATGGGCTCCGCCGGTGGCGAGGTCGCCAAGAAGGTCCAGGAGGCCGTGAAGTTCTGCAAGGAGAAGGCTCCCGAGCTCGCCATCGACGGCGACCTGCAGCTCGATGCTGCTATCGTCCCCACCGTCGCACAGCTCAAGGCTCCCGGCTCCTCTGTCGCCGGTAAGGCCAACGTGCTCGTGTTCCCCGACCTCGAGGCAGGCAACATCGGCTACAAGCTGGTCCAGCGCTTCGCCGGCGCCGACGCCTACGGCCCCATCCTGCAGGGCATCGCCAAGCCGGTTAACGACCTTTCGCGCGGCTGCTCTGCCGACGACATCGTGGGTGTCGTGGCCATCACCGCCGTCCAGGCTCAGATGGCTGAGTAGCGGACGCACTCGCCCGAAGGCCGTACGGGCTAACCCCTGAAAACGTCCTCGACCAATGAAACGCTCCCGTTCTGCTCCTCCGGAGCTACGAACGGGGGCGTTTCTGGTCTGCGGATTGTTTTCAGGGGTTAGCCCGTACGGCCTTCTGCCGCCACGTGGCATTCAGGGAATCTGGGGTGGACGGCAGCTTGGCTACGAATTGGGGCTGAAAAATCTGAACGGATGGGTGCCGTTGTTGGGAGCGCAGGCGTTACTGGCGATGGTCACTTTGGGACTGGAATTTCTGCCTGCTAGCAGAAAGGCCTCCGGAGCTGTTGCTCTGGAGGCCTTTCGTTTAAATGCAAACGGGCACGTTAGTTGTTCTTGGTCAGGCGCTCGACGTCGCGGGCGATCATGTATTCCTCGTCGGTGGGGATGACCATGACCGTGACGGAAGAGCCGGCGGCGCTGATGACCTGCGGACCGTTGCCCACGGCCTCGCGATTCTTGTTGTTGTCGATGCGTACGCCCAGCCACTCAAAGCAGTCGCAGAAGGCCTTGCGGATCGACCAGTCGTTCTCGCCGATGCCGGCGGTAAAGGTGATGGTGTCCACGCCCGCCATGGAAGCGATCATGGAACCGGCCTGCTGCATGGCCTTGTAGGCGAACATATCGAAGGCGAGCAGGCAGCGCTCGTCGCCCTCGGAGGCGCGCGTGCGGATGTCGCGGGCGTCGTTGGAGATGCCCGAGATGGCAAGCAGACCGGACTGCTTGTTCATCATGTCGTCGACTTCCTGATAACTGTAGCCGCCCTCGCGCTGAAGATAGCACACGGTGGCCGGGTCGATGGAACCGCAACGGGTACCCATCATCAGACCGTCAAGCGGCGTGAGCCCCATCGTGGTATCGCGGCAAACGCCGTCCTCGATGGCAGCGAGCGAGGCACCGTTGCCCAGGTGGCACGAAAGCAGGCGGTGACAGCGATTACCCAAGATCTCCTTGGCCATCATCCACTCGTAGCGGTGGCTCGTGCCGTGGGCGCCGTACTTTCGCACGTGGTACTTGTCGCACACGTCCTTGGGCAGCGCGTAGGTGTAGGCGACCTCGGGCATGGTCATGTGGAACGAGGTGTCGAAGACGGCCACGTTGGGCAGCTCCGGATACTTCTCACGGCAATACTCAATCGCCGCGGCCTCGCCGTAGTTGTGCAGCGGAGCAAGCGGTGCCACCTCAAGAATCTTGGCCATGACCTCATCGTCGACGACCGCGGAATCATCGAAGTGCCAGCCGCCCTGGACGATGCGATGTCCAATGCCGTCAATCGTAAAGTCGGTCTTCTCGAGCTCCTCGAGCACGCGAGCGATAGCAGAGCGATGATCGGGGAAGGGAACCTCCTCGGTCTGCTTGGTGCCACCGTTCTCGGAGTGACCAAAGATGCCCATCTCCGATCCGATACGCTCGCAATTGCCCTTGGCGAAAACCTCGCGGGTATCGGTATCCAAAAGCTGATATTTAAGGCTCGAGCTGCCGGCGTTGACAACAAGTACGTTCATGAGACTCCTTTGCAGTGCAATACGGTCGACGCAGACCTCTTAAGGCGACCGCATTTTAATAAGAAGTTATCACATCTTGATAAATAGCTATCAGACATATCGCCAAACGAGCGCAAAAGAGGGGCTGAACGGCACTTGGTCGTCCAGCCCCTCCCCTCTTGCAATTACTTGCCGCTGACGATGCGCTCGACGTCGGAGGCGATCATGAACTCCTCATCCGTGGGGATGACGAAGATCTTGACCTTGGAATCCTTGGCGGACAGGCACCAAGCGCCGTCGCCGCGCAGGGCGTTGCGGGCATGGTCCATCTTGACGCCCATAAAGGCCAGACGGTCGGCCACGCCAGCGCGGACAGCCGGAGCGTGCTCGCCGATGCCGGCGGTAAAGACCAGGGTGTCCATGCCGCACATGGAAGTGGCCATCTCGGCGGCCTTGGCGGCAATCTTGTAGACGAACATATCGAAGGCGAGCTGAGCCTCGGGGTCACCGGCAGCGGCGAGCTCCTCAACGTTGCGGCAGTCGTTGGTCTTGCCGCCGGTCACAGCCAAAAGGCCGGACTTCTTGTTCATCATCTCGTCGACCTCGTCGAAGGTGTAGCCACCCTCGCGCTGCAGGTAGCACACGGTAGCAGGGTCGATGGAGCCGCAGCGGGTGCCCATCATGACACCGTCGAGCGGCGTCAAGCCCATGGTGGTGTCCATGCACTTGCCGTCCTCGATGGCGCACAGGGAAGCGCCGGAACCGATGTGGCACACGACGACCTTGCGAGCCTCGCCGTTGGTCATCTCGGCAACCTTCTTGGAGATGTAGCGGTAGCTGGTGCCGTGGGCGCCGTACTTACGGATGTGCAGCTTGTCGCAGACGTCCTTGGGCAGGGCGTAGGTCTTGGCGACCTCGGGCATATTGAAGTGGAAAGCAGTGTCGTAGACCGTGACGTTGGGCAGGTCGGGATACTGCTCGAGGCAGTACTCGATAACGTTGGCCTCGGGGTTGTTGTGCAGCGGGGCGAGCGGAGCGACCTCGCGGATCTTGGCGAGGACGTCCTCGTCGACGAGGGAGGAATCGCCGAAGTACCAACCGCCCTGAACGATACGGTGGCCGATGCCCTCGATCTTGACGCCGTTGGCCTCGAGGTCCTTCAGGACGACCTCGATGGCGACTTTGTGGTCGGGGAACTCGATGTTCTCGGTCACTTTCTTGGAACCGTTGGCAGCGTGGGTGAAGGTACCGCCGGTAAAGCAGACGCGCTCGCAGGAGCCCTTTGCGGACACCTTGTGGGACTTGGTATCGATGACCTGATACTTGAGGGTCGAAGATCCTGCGTTGACGACCAGAACGTTCATGTGTCTCCCTACTAACAGGCGGTGTGGCGCCGCCAGGTTACATACGCTTCAATAATAAACCCAAACGCCCTCGCGCTCGGGTTTATTGCGTTGATATATAAGTTATCGGTGCCCGAGCTTTCGCTTCATTACACGGAAGAAGCGTCCTCAGATGAGGTTCTCGCCCAGGTTCTTGCCGCCGAGGACGTGCATGTGGAAGTGCATGACGGTCTGACCGGCGTTGACGCCCTTGTTAGAAATGACGCGGAAACCGTCCTCCAGACCCTTGGCCTTGGCGACCTCCTGGATGGCGTGAGCCATGGCGCCCATGGTCTCGGCCGGCACGTTGTCGGCGATGTCACTGTAGTGCTTCTTGGGGATCACGAGCGTGTGGACCGGCGCCTGGGGATTGAGGTCGTCGAACGCGATGACCTGATCGTCCTCATAGACAACGGTCGAGGGGATCTCGTGGTTGGCGATTTTGCAGAAGATGCAATCACACATGGTTGGTTCCTTTCTCACAGACCAAGGTAATTATATTTGGTCGAGATGGTTAGAACGAGAGGTTATCGTCGGTGTTAGCGGCTTCGCCGTCGGCGAGCACGTCGTTGCCGTCGACGTCCTTAAGAAGCACCGAGACCTTCTGCTCGGCATCGGACAGGCGGGTGCGCAGGCTCTTGAGGAGCTCGACGCCACGGGTATAGCTCTCGAGCGACTCCTCGAGCTCCATATCGCCCGACTCCAAGCTGCGGATGATGAGCTCCAACTCCTGCGAAGCCTGCTTGTACGTAAGCTGCTCGACCGGGGTTTTCTCTGCCATATCTGTTTCCTTTCCTAAAGGTTTATCGCTATGAAACGCGGACTACTCGACCGTATCGACCGTTGCCGCCACGTTGCCGTCTGCCATGCGCACGCGGATGGCGTCGCCTGGCTTAAAGGTCTTGGCGCTCGTAGCCACACCGGCTTCGCTATATGCAATGGAATAGCCGCGGGCAAGAACCTTGAGCGGCGACAGGGCATCGAGCGAGGCTGCCGCACGGCCCAGTTCGGACGCGGGTTTGCTGAGCATCGTACGTCCCTGATGCTCCAGACGGGAACTCGCAAGCGTGAGCGCATGACGCTTGCCATCGAGCCCCGAGGTGCTTGCGACCAAGCGCTCGGGCAGACGCTCGAAGTTGGAGCGGAATGTCCCGACCGAGCGCGCTATGGCGCCGGACAGACGATCGGCCGTCAGGGCAAGATCAGACTCGCGACGCTCGACCATAAACGTCGGATCGTTGAGGCACGGGCGGCATGCGGCCGCATCGAGCGCGTCGCCCAGACGAGCCGTATAGGTATCCCAGGCACGACGACCGCGCTGGTCGAGCATTTCCAGATCGACCTGATCCGACCCGATCATCGAGGCCATCGCGACGCCCAGACGCTGATGGCGCGTCTCGAGCACGTCGGCCAACTCCGTCATAGCCGGCGCCACCGATTCTGCCGCTGCCGTTGGCGTGGAGGCGCGACGGTCGCTCACCATGTCGCAAATCGAGGTATCGGGCTCATGGCCAATGCCGGTCACCACGGGCACGGGGCAAGCCGCCACCGCACGGGCAAGCTCCTCGTCGTTAAAGGTCATGAGGTCCTCGAAGGAGCCGCCGCCACGGACAAGCAAAATGCAATCGGGCGCCGGCGTAATGGCAGCGGCGCGGCGCAAGCCTTCAATAAGCTCTGCCGGCGCGCCCTCGCCCTGGACCTTTGCGCCCACGCAGACAAGCTCGACGAGCGGGTTGCGACGGCGCAGCGTACGCTTGACGTCGTCGATCACGGCGCCCGAAAGCGAGGTGACGACCGCCACGCGTGAGCAGAACACCGGGATGCGGCGTTTACGGGACTCGTCCATCAGCCCCTCGCGGCGTAGCTTTTCGGCCAACTGCGCCACCTGTTGACGCAGCAGGCCCTCCCCCGCCAGCGAGAATGAGCGAGCGACAAAGCTCATACGACCCGTGGGCTTATAGAGGTTGAAGCTGCCCTTAAAGCTTACCTGCATGCCGTCGCGCAGATCGAAGGTGCGCTTAAGGTAGGCGCCCTTCCAGATGATGCAGTCGACGGCCGCCGAATCGTCCTTGATTTGGAAGTAGCAGTGGCCGCTTCGGGCATTGGGACCACGAAAACCCGTGACCTCGCCCAGAACGCTCAGCTGCGGAATCGCATCGAGCGCGCCAGCGGCAATCTCCACCGCCTGGCTCACGCTGAGCTCTTTACGCTCTTGCTCGTCCGATCCGTCGAACTCGGCGGAAACGGCATTGCCGGTCAGATTCCAGCCTGCCACGCAGCCCCCTTTCGTCATCGTGCACATGGGCTCCGGCCCCGTGCAAATTTAAGTCCAACACATAGTACAGCGCCGCGGGGACACAAATCCCCACGGCGCCCGTCGGTCCCATTTGTTTATCGGTTGGAGTTTCTGTTGTAGCGAGCCATAAGGTAGAGCAGCTGAATAATCGAGGTGAGCGCCGCCGCCACGTAGGTGAGCGCGGCTGCCGTCAGCACCTTCTTGGCACCGTTGACCTGCTTGGAACTCATGCCCGACTGCTCGATATACGCCACGGCGCGGCGACTGGCATCAATCTCGACCGGCAGCGTAACCAGCTGAAACAGCACGCTAAACGAGAAGAAGACCAGCGCGAGGGTCGTGAGCCCCGCGATGTTCATGAACAGGCCCATGAGCAGCACGATCGTCCAGGTGTTCTGGGTAAAGTTGACGACGGGAACCAAAGCGGTACGTACCTTCATCATGGCATAACCACTTTGACGCTGGGCGGCATGGCCCGCCTCGTGACAGGCGACGGCAACGCTTGCGACCGACCCACCCGAGCGGTTGGCATCCGACAGATACAGGTTGTTGTCCTGCGGGTTGTAATGATCGGTGAGCTCGCCGGCAACGCCCTTGATACCCACGGCGTTGCAACCGTTGGCATCGAGCATGCGACGAGCGACCGTGGCACCCGTGTCGCCGTCCGAGCGCACCTTAGACCACGTCTTGTACGTGGAGTTGATATAGCTCTGCGCGGCAAGGCCAAGCACCGTGCAGACAAGAACAACCAGCAGGTACAGCGGGTCAATGCCAAAGCCGTA
The DNA here is from genome assembly GCA_036549635.1 of Collinsella sp. Classification (GTDB taxonomy): domain Bacteria; phylum Actinomycetota; class Coriobacteriia; order Coriobacteriales; family Coriobacteriaceae; genus Collinsella. The sequence goes on from JAXKHW010000165.1 coordinate 7,273, forward strand.
TCCATAGTAATAAGGCATGCGAATTCCTCCGAATCGAGTTACACGTTGGAGGCATTCTACCCACTCAGCCGGCTAGGCTTCCCTATAACAGTTCAATCTTTCCGTCCTTCACGGTGAGCCCCATATTGCCGGAAAGCAGATCGTCCAAACGCGAACCCACAAGCTCAAAGCGCCAACCTTCGCGCAGGGGGCTTTGCTCGGGATGCTCGATGTAATCGGCCAGGTCATCGCGCGAGGCAATGACCGAGGTCGCCACGCCCGAGCGCTCGGCAACCAGGCGAATGAGCGCATACATCAGGTCCGTCACGCTCTCCAACTCCGGCGAAATCTGACGGTGCCCGCGCACCATGAGCGGCAGGCGATCGTGCGGGCAGCTCGCACCGCGCTTAATGGCCATGAGTGCGCCGTCCACGTCGCGCTCACCCAGCTGATCGGTGCCGCGGATGCTGCGGAACTCCTCAACGCGCACAGGATTGCGCTTGACGAGCGCCAGCAGCGTATCGTCGGACATGACCCACTTGCGCGGGATGTTGCGCCGCTCAGCGCGGTCCTCGCGCCAGGCTGCAAGCTCGCGCGCAATGCCCAGCTGATGGCGGCTGCAGGAGTTGATGCGCTTGACCTTGCGGAATGCCTCATGGCGGTCGGCGCGGTAGTGTGACTCGTCGGCCAGCGGACGCAACTCGTCGAGCACCCAGTCCACGCGGCCCAGCTCACGCAGGCGGCTCATCATCTCGGTATAGGCGACGATCAGGTACTTGACGTCATCGATCGCGTACTCGATCTGTTTGTCGGTCAGCGGG
>JAXKHW010000014.1:0-6465 GCA_036549635.1 Collinsella sp.
ACATAGAGAGCGCATGGACGTTTTCGCGCTCGCCGGAGAGCAGCCCAATGCTCTCGACGATTCCAGACGCAAAATGGGCATGGGATGCAACGAGGCTTATAGGACAAAATGTGTGTCCCGATAGAACATCCGTTTCCATCCATTAATCCAGCCAGAACGGGTACGGGTCCCTGTGGTGGAGGTCCTCCCACACGGCCCTGTCGCCCCACTCCGGCCCTCCGTCCTCGCGTGACGGCGAGGCGGAGTAGACGCTGAACAGGAAGTCGATGTCCGCGTCGGTCGGCATCGCGGCGAGCTTCTCGCGCGCCGTCCTCGCGTCCCCCGAGTGCGCATGGCACCACCAGAACACCGCCTTCACGCGCTTGACCGACGTCAGCCCCCGGTGGTTGCGCAGGACGGCCCTCAGCTGCGAGTTCACCCCTCCCTCGATCATGTTGTTGGTCGACGGCAGCGGGCCGGCCTTGGCCAGGGCGGGGTCGAGGTAGGTGAACAGCGTCCCCGCCGACACCAGCGACGACAGCGACGAGCGCGCCCGCCTCAGCCTCTCGTGGGTGTAGACCCTCCTGCCGTCCACCACCGTCCTGTCCTCCAGGAAGTCGGCCCAGAACCCGCACCAGTCGAGGTAGCGCTCGACCCAGAGATCTGCCTGGTGCAGCGTCTCGATGCCCATGAGGTCGCGCGCGATGAGGTAGAGCTCGCGCCCCGCCTGGAGCTTCGGCCGCGTCGTCGTGTAGCGCTTGACCTGCGAGAAGGCGTGGAAGGTGCACCTCTGGACCCTGGTGCGCGGCCAGGTCTCGCGCACGGCCTTGGCGAACCCGCTCCCGCCGTCGGTGACGACCACCTCGGGCGCCGGGATCGGCGCCATGAGGGCCGACCACGCCCTCGAGTTCTCCGACCTCGCCATGTACCAGGAGACCACCCGCTCGCCGCTGCAGCATATGAGCACCACGAGGTCGCGCGCGACCCAGATCCCGTCGACGTAGAGCACGCGGTGCAGCTCGCCGTCGGGGACGGGCATCGGCCAGACCTCCCAGAACTCGGCCGTCCTGCGCCTGAAGGACCGCCCGCCGCCCGGCATCGCCGCCTGGGAGTCCTTGGAGAGGAGCCACCCGAGGAACTCGTCCAGCCTCGTCGCCGTGTCGTCGTACCTCACCGTCGTCGACGCGCCGCAGGCCGTGCACCTCCACCGCTGGGACCCCGATGAGGTCCTGCCGTTGCGCTTGGTCCGACCGCCGCAGTAGGGGCAATAAACGGCCTTCATGGGCACCTCTTCCGAAATGGTATTTAACGGTTCCGGAAAAGGTTATCTACCTGCGGGAACGATAGGCAACCGGACACACATTCTGTCCGAGCGGTTAAAAGCGGGGACGGAATTTAAACGGCTGAAAAAGGGGCATCGACCTGCGCCGATGCCCCCAACATGGACACACATTTTGTCCTATAAGCCACAAAAAGACCGGCACCGCCTCGCGCGTGGCCCTTATCAACTTCTTCTGGTCCTGGACACCCAAGGACTAGCTAATCCTCCAATAAGTTGCGGTGGAATAGTCCCTAAATTAAAGTCGCGGGACCTTAAACAGGAACTATTTCACCGCAACTGCTGAGGGGATAGACTGCGGCGGCGACAGAGGCAACGGCAGCGGCGTCGGCAGCTGTGGTAGCGGTAATGGCGGCTGGCAGGGTGTTTTTCGCCTGCTTGCTACAGCAGTTCGCCGTGGCGGGCGATGTAGCGGCGTTTTGCCAGCTGGGTGAGCGCGATGTAGGCGGTGACGATGCCGATGAGCAGCGCGAAAAAGCTTGTGGGCAGCGTCATGAGGCCGAGTGCATCGGCGATGGGGCTTGCCGGCAGCCAGGTGACAAGCGCCAGGCCTAGCACGGTGAGCGCGCACAGCGCGGGCGCGGCGTGGTCGCGCGGGCTCGGCAGGCGCGGGGAGCGCAGCATGTGGATCACAAGCGTCTGCGACCACATGGACTCGACAAACCAGCCGCTTTGGAAGAGCGCAGCAAAGGTCGCTATGCCCGCGACGTTGCCCGTCCCGGCGAGCTCGGACCAGCTTGCGCCTACGGTGGCAGGGCACACCACAAAGAAGAGCGCGGCGAAGGTCACGATGTCAAACAGCGAACTCACGGGGCCCAGCTCGAGCATAAAGCCCTTGATGGACGCGGCATCCCAAGCACGCGGGCGGGCAGTCCAGGCGTCATCGACGGTGTCCCACGGCAGCGCGATGCACACGATCTCGTAGACGAGCGATAGCAGCACCAGCTGCAGAGCGCTCATAGGCAAAAACGGCAAGAACAAGCTCGCGACGGTCACGGACAGCACGTTGCCAAAGTTGGAGCTCACCGTGGTCTTGAGGTACTTGAGCAGGTTGCCGTAGGTGCGGCGGCCTTCGATGATGCCGCGCTCGAGCACGCCCAGGTCCTTCTGAAGCAAGATGATATCGGCGGATTCCTTGGCAATATCGACGGCCGAATCGACCGAGATGCCGCAATCGCTCGCACGCATGGCGGCGGCGTCGTTGATGCCGTCGCCCATAAAGCCCACGGTGTGGCCGAGCATCTCGCGCATGACACGTACCAGGCGCGCCTTCTGCAGCGGCGAGAGCTTGGCGAAGAGGTGGGTTTTCTCGGCGCGCTCGGCAAGTTCGGCGTCATCGAGCGCATCGATCTCGGAGCCGAGCAAGACGCTGCTCGCATCGATACCAATCTGCTCGCAGACGGTGGCGGCGACGCGGTCGTTGTCGCCGGTTAGGATCTTGACCGCCACGCCCTTGGCCTCGAGGGTGGCGACGGCGCCCGCGGCACTTGCTTTGGGCGGATCGAGGAAGGCCAAAAAGCCCATCAGCACCATGTCGCACTCGTCGGCGATGCCAAACTCGCCCACGCAGCGCGGATTGGTCTTCTGCGCCACGGCAATTACGCGTAGGCCCTCGGCGTTAAGTCCGGCGATCTGCTTGCGAATCTGGGCGAGCTTCTCGTCGGTGAGCGGCTGAGCGATGCCATCGATCTCGACAAAGGAGCAGATCTCGAGCATTTCCTCGGCAGCGCCCTTGGTAACCATCTGGGTTTTGCCTTGGGCGTCGGCGACAACTACGCTCAGGCGACGGCGCGAGAAATCGAAGGGAACCTCGTCGACCTTGGTGTAGCGGTCGCGCAGGCTCTGGCCCAGCATGGAATCGGGTGCGACGGTCGAGGGCGTCACATCGGCGCGGTCGATTACGGCCAGGTCGATAAGATTTTTGAGGCCGGTCTGGAAGAAGCTGTTCAAAAACGCATGGCGCAGCACGCGCGCGTCCTCGTTGCCATCGGTGTTGAGGTAGCGCTCGAGCACGATGCGGTCTTCGGTGAGGGTGCCGGTCTTGTCGCAGCACAGGACGTCCATCGCTCCGAGGTTTTGAATCGCCGGCAGCTCCTTGACGATAACCTGGCGACGGGTGAGGTCCTTGGCGCCCTGCGACAGGCTCGTGGTCACGATGACGGGAAGCATCTGCGGCGTGATGCCCACGGCCACGCTCGTGGCGAACAGCAGCGCGTCGATGACGTTGCCCTTGGTGGCGGCGTTGATGGCAAAGACGGCCGGCGCCATAACGAGCATCAGGCGCACCAGCAGCATGGAGACGCTCGAGACGCCGCGGTCAAACGCGCTCTTTTCGCCGCGCCCGTTGAGCATCTTGGCGATGCCGCCCAGGTAGGTGTCCGAGCCGGTGGCAACGACAAGCGCCATGGCGGCGCCGTTTTGCACGGAGGTGCCGGTAAAGACGATGTTCTTGCAGGCAGAGAGTGGCAGTGCGGAGCCGTCGGCGCCCTCGACGACGGTGACGGCGGTGGTCTTCTCGACGGCCTCGCTCTCGCCGGTGAGTGCGGACTCGATGACAAACAGGTCGCGCGCGGTGATGATGCGGGCATCTGCCGGCACCATATCGCCGGCAGAGACACGGATTTCATCGCCGGGGACGAGCTCGTCGAAGGGGATCTCGATGCGCTCGCCGTCGCGCAGGGCGGTGCAAGTGTTGGAGACCAGGTCCTTGAGGGCCTCGGCCGCATTGCCGCTGCGGGCTTCCTGAATAAACTTCATGCCGCCCGATACCAGCAGCATGGTGCCGATGACGATGACCGTGGAGGGGTCGCGCTGCGGTTCGGGCACGGCGAGCACGTCGATGTAGAGCGAGACCAGTGCGAGCGCGGCGAGGATGCCGGCGAAGGGATCGATGAACGCGTCGGCGATGCGGCGGGCGAGCGTTTTGGTCGTTGCCTCGATGGTGTTGGGGCCGACGGCGTTCAGGCGCTCAGTTGCCTGCTCGACGGTGAGGCCGTTTGCCGTGGCGTCAAGCAGTACGAGGGCGTCCTCGGCACTATGGGTGGCGGCGAATATGGTGTTCTTGGACAGGCCGGTATGAGCGGCAGGGCGCGCCGTGCGGCGGCGCTTGGAGATGGCTTCGAGTACCGTGACGGTTTTGAGCATCAGCATAGGGTCCTCCTTGTTGAGGGGAGTTAGCGTACGTGTCGTATTTGCTTCAAAAAACCTAGATGTCGCTCACGTCAAGCTCTTGAGCCCACAAAGGGTGCAGCGCGCCTTTGCGGTGGTTTTGGCGATCTGCCGGTGGCGTTTATGTGTGTGCGGAGTCCTCGCGGCGCGCCGAGGGCGACATGCAGGTTTTTCGACTAGGACTGCCTTCCATGGCACACCTCCTAAAGGCCGAGCGCAGCGCGCTTTGGGTATCTCGTACCCCTTTTTAATCCGCCCGTATTCTTGATGAGGGGGTTTGACATGTCAACCCCATTGTTCGGAAAACCATTCCCCCTGACAAAGCCTTTACGGAATGCCGTGGCCCCAAAGCGCGCCCGCATCGACGCTTCGCCTGCGCTAAACTGGAAGGCACGTACGCGATTACGAGAGGAGCCCGCATGGAGGCTTACAAGCAAGAGTTCATCAAGTTTATGGTCGAGTCCGACGTCCTTAAGTTCGGCAGCTTTACGCTCAAGAGCGGCCGTCAGTCCCCGTTCTTTATGAACGCCGGCGCTTACGTGACGGGCTATCAGCTCAAGAAGCTGGGAGAGTATTACGCCCAGGCCATCCACGATAACTTTGGCGACGACTTTGATGTACTGTTTGGACCGGCCTACAAGGGTATTCCGCTGGCCGTCGTGACCGCAATTGCCTACCACGAGCTGTACGGCAAGGAGGTCAAGTACTGCTGCGACCGCAAGGAGGCCAAGGACCACGGCGCCGACAAGGGCAACCTGCTGGGCTATGAGCCCCAGGACGGCGACCGCGTGGTCATGGTCGAGGATGTCACCACCAGCGGTAAGTCCATCGACGAGACCTATCCCAAGGTCAAGGCTGCTGCCGATGTCGAGATCAAGGGCCTGATCGTGTCCCTCAACCGCATGGAGGTCGGCAAGGGCGGTGTGACCACCGCGCAGAAGGAGATCGAGGCCAAGTACGGTTTCCCCGTCGCGAGCATCGTCTCCATGGCTGAGGTCGTCGAGACCCTCTACAACCACGAGATCGACGGCAAGGTTGTCATCGACGACGAGCTCAAGACCGCCATCGACGCCTACTACGAGCAGTACGGAGCTCGTTAGTTACGGCGTTTTGCCAAACGCCGTAACCGGCCGACGCTGCGCGGGCCGCATTTGGACAATCTGACGTTCAACTTCAAGGGCGCGACCAGAAGGTCAGCGCCCTTTCGTTTCACGTCACCTTGTCTCAAATGCGACCCGCTCGCTGTCCGTTCTCTACCTGCGGCGTCGTCTTGCTCCGAATGCGGCTCGCTCGCTGTCGTTGCCGAAACATCGGCGTTGCCGGACTAGTCATTGGGGACGTTCATAAATGACTACTCAGGAATGAGCGTGGATAATCTCCCGTTTTTGGCCTGTGTGCGGGCTCAAAGTGGGAGATTATCCGCGCTCGCTTTAATTTGCTTGGGCTGCGATGCCTATCTAATCGGCTCGGCGTCTTCCCTGAGAATCGAAAGATACTCTTCATACACGTACTGCCGGTATCTCTGTCTTGACTCGTCGAGCGGACGGAGGATACCCAATTCTTCAAATGATTTGACGAGCGAGCTCGCGGTACTCCTGCCGATATCGAGTTGGGCAGCGATGAATGCGGTGTCGACGATGGGGTGCTCTTCAAGAATGCCCAACAGCCTTTGCCCGTTTGCAGCGGTCCTTCCGAGATTTTCGGTAATGGTTGCTGTGGAACGGTTATGGAGGTCAACAAGGTTTTTTAAAGACCCTACCGAGTCCTTCGCACTCTCGAGAAGACTGTTGCAGAAAAACTCTATCCATTCCTCGTAAGTGCCTCTCTCCCTTACGGATGTGAGTTGCCGGTAGTACTCGCTTCGATTTTTCTTGAACTGGAACGATGGATAGAACAAGCAAGAATGAAGAACGCCATCATTGATGAGCATAAGTGTAATGAGAAGCCTGCCCAGGCGACCGTTTCCGTCTAGGAATGGA
>JAXKHW010000166.1:0-4383 GCA_036549635.1 Collinsella sp.
AAGTACTCTGGTCTTGCCGCCGTCAGCGGCCTAGCGGTGCTCGAGGCACTCGAGGCGCAAGGTCTTGCTAACGAGATTGGCCTCAAATGGCCCAACGACCTCGTCGCGCGAGGGCACAAACTCGGTGGCATCTTGGTCGAGGCGGCTCGTGACAACGAGGGCAAGCCCTTCGCCGTCTGCGGCATTGGCGTCAACGTAAACTACACGCCCCAAGAGGTCCCCGATGGCGGCCTGCCGGCAATCGGTCTATCGAACTTCAACGAGAATGTTCCCGCCGTCAACATGCTCCTCGATGAGGTCTATCACGCAGTTATAAACGCTGTAGATGCATGGGCAGAGCGTCTCAACGCCATGGAAGAAGACGCCGGACCGCTCGCGCCCGTCCGCGATGACTATATCACTCACCTCAATTGGATCGGGGAGCACGTTATCGCCCGTTCCCCTGCCGGTGACGAGCTGGCACGCGGCGTCTTTAAAACCGTCGATGCCTTTGGTCGCGCATGTATCGAAACGGAAGACGGCTTGCGATCCTTCCATTTTGAGGAGGCATCGCTGCGCCCCTTGAGCGAATAGGTCGCCGCAGCCACCTACTCGGCAGCAATGCCCGGCAGTCCAAACCATTATTCAAAACAAAAGAGCCCCGCTACCAACATGGCAGCGGGGCTCTGTAAGCTATGAGCGATATCGCTTAGAGCTTGATGTCGATGTCGACGCCAGCGGGGAGGTCGAGACGCATGAGCGAATCAACGGTGCCCGAGGTGGGGTCGAGGATGTCGATGAGGCGCTTGTGGGTGCGCATCTCGAACTGCTCACGGGAGTCCTTGTTCACGTGCGGCGAGCGGATAACCGTGTACAGGTTGCGCTCGGTGGGCAGGGGGACAGGACCGGAAACGCGAGCGCCGGTCTTCTGAGCGGTCTCGACGATGAGCTTCGCGGACTGATCGACGACCTCGTGATCATAGCCCTTGAGGCGAATGCGGATCTTCTGGGTAGCCAACTTAAACCTCCAAAGAGTGCGAGAGATGCTCTCGCGGATTACGTAACAGGGAGCTCGAACTTAGGCGTTCTTGCTCATGACCTCGTCCACGATGGACTTGGGCGCGGGCTCATAAGAGTCGAACTGCATCGTGTAGGATGCACGGCCCTGGGTCTGGGAGCGAAGGTCGGTAGCGTAACCGAACATCTCGCCCAGCGGCACCTTGGCACGGATGAGCTTGCTGTTCTTGCGATCCTCCATGCCCTCGATCTTGCCGCGGCGACCGGAGAGGTTGCCCATAACGTCGCCCATGTACTGCTCGGGGGTCTCGACCTCGACAGCCATGATCGGCTCGAGCAGCTGCGGGTCGGACTTCTTGAGAGCGTCCTTGATAGCCATGGAACCGGCGATCTTGAAGGCGGCCTCGGAGGAGTCGACCTCGTGGTAAGAACCGTCGAACAGGGTGACCTTAACGTCGAGGACCGGGAAGCCGGCGATAACACCGGTGTTCAGGGCCTCCTGAATGCCCTTGTCGATGGACGGGATGTACTCCTTGGGCACGACGCCGCCGACGATAGCGTTGACGAACTCGTAGCCGAAGCCCTCCTCCATCTTCTCGAGCTTGATGACGGCGTGGCCGTACTGACCGCGACCGCCGGACTGACGGACGAACTTGCCCTCAGCCTTCTCGACGTCGTGACCAGCGGTCTCGCGGTAGGCAACCTGGGGCTTACCCACGTTAGCGTCAACCTTGAACTCACGGAGCAGACGGTCGACGATGATCTCGAGGTGCAGCTCGCCCATGCCGGCGATGATGGTCTGGCCGGTCTCGTGGTTGGTGGACACCTGGAAGGTCGGGTCCTCCTCGGCGAGCTTGGTCAGAGCCAGGGACATCTTGTCCTGCTCGGCCTTGGTCTTGGGCTCGATGGCAACGTCGATAACGGGCTTAGCGAACTCGATCTTCTCGAGGACGATCTCCTTGCCCTCTTCGCACAGGGTGTCACCGGTGGTGGAGTTCTTGAAGCCGACGCAAGCGACGATGTCGCCGGCAGCGGCGTCGTCACGGTCGATACGCTCGGCGGCGTTCATCTCGAGGATGCGGCCGAGACGCTCGCGCTGACCGTTGGAAGCGTTGACAACGTAGGAGCCGGACTCAGCGCGGCCGGAGTAAACGCGGACGTAGGTGAGCTTACCGACGAACGGGTCGGTCATGATCTTGAAGACCAGGCCGGAGAAGGGCTCGTCGAAGGAAGGATGACGCTGGATCTCCTCGCCGGTGTCCGGATCGGTACCGGTGACGGCCTCAACGTCGAGCGGGCTGGGCAGGTAGTCGACGACAGCGTCGAGCAGCTCCTGAACGCCCTTGTTCTTGTAAGCGGAGCCCACGAAGACGAGGTTGAGCTCGTTGGCCAGAACACCCTTGCGCAGAGCAGCCTTGAGCTCCTCGACGGTGAAGTCCTCCTCCATGAGGATCTTCTCCATGAGCTCGTCGTCAAAGCTGGCAGCAGCGTCGAGGAGCTCCTCGCGCTTGGTGGCAGCGATGTCGGCAAACTCAGCCGGGATCTCGTCCATCGGCTCGGGGTAGGTCATGCCCTTCTCGTCGGCCTTGAAGTCCCATGCAGTCATGGTGACCAGGTCGATAACGCCCCAGAAGTTGTCCTCGGCGCCCATCGGGACCTGAGCGGCCACGGCGTTGGCGTCGAGACGATCCTTCATGGTCTCGATAGCGTTGAAGAAGTCAGCGCCCACGCGGTCATACTTGTTGATGAAGGCGATGCGGGGGACGTTGAAGGTAGAAGCCTGACGCCAAACGGTCTCAGACTGGGGCTGAACGCCGGCAACGGCGTCGAAGACGGCGACAGCGCCATCGAGGACGCGCAGGCAGCGCTCGACCTCGGCGGTGAAGTCAACGTGACCCGGGGTGTCGATGATCTGGATGCGGTAGTCCTTACCGTCCTTGTTCCAGAAGCACGTGGTAGCAGCGGAGGTAATGGTTACGCCGCGCTCCTGCTCCTGAAGCATCCAGTCCATGGTGGCAGCGCCCTCATGGACCTCACCGATCTTGTGGGTCTTACCGGTGTAGTAAAGAATACGCTCGGTCGTGGTGGTCTTACCGGCATCGATGTGGGCCATGATGCCGATGTTACGGGTATCGGAAAGCTTGTACTTAGCCTTGGCCATGTTAGTTCCTTACCTTAACTTACCAACGATAGTGAGAGAACGCGCGGTTGGCCTCGGCCATCTTGAAGACGTCCTCACGCTTCTTGACGGAAGCGCCCAGGCCGTTGGAAGCGTCGAGGATCTCGTTGGCGAGACGCTCGGCCATGGTCTTCTCCTTGCGAGCGCGGGAGAAGTTGACGATCCAGCGGATACCCAGAGCGGTGGAACGACGGGAGTTGACCTCCATCGGGACCTGATAGGTAGCGCCACCGACACGCTTGGGCTTAACCTCGAGCGTGGGCTTGACGTTGTCCATAGCCTTCTTGAAGGTAGCGAGAGCGTCGCCACCCTCGGACTTCTCGGCAACGATCTCGAAAGCGGTGTAAACGATGCGCTCAGCGGTGGCCTTCTTGCCGTCAAGAAGGACCTTGTTGATGAGCTGAGTCACCAGGCGGTTGTTGTAAACGGCGTCAGGCTGAACCTCACGACGATTAGCTGCTGCACGACGCGGCATGTGAAATCTCCTTAAGTGTCTACCGTGCGGCGCTTAGGCGGCACACGGCGAAAGTATCAAAACGTTATCTGGCTTATTTGGCCTTGGGGCGCTTAGCACCGTACTTGGAACGGGCCTGCATACGGTTCTGGACCGGAGCAGCGTCGTAGGCGCCACGGATGACGTGATAACGGACACCAGGGAGGTCACGGACACGACCGCCGCGGACGAGCACGATGGAGTGCTCCTGCAGGTTGTGGCCCTCACCCGGGATGTAAGCAGTAACTTCGATGCCGTTGACAAGGCGAACACGGGCAACCTTACGAAGAGCCGAGTTCGGCTTCTTGGGGCTCGTGGTGAAGACGCGGGTGCACACGCCGCGCTTCTGGGAGTTGTGCTGCAGAGCAGCGTTCTTGGACTTCTTGGGCACGGAACGACGGCCCTGGCGAACCAGCTGGTTAATAGTAGGCAAAGCGTACTCCTTCTCGAATGATTCCAGCTTTCTGTAAAGTGCAACGGCTTGAATCGAGGGGTCAGCATCCCCCTACGAAACACGCAGTTCGATAGGATACGTGCCGTTAGCTGTGCCGTCAACAGACCACGCCGCCGGGCGTATCCTTAAATAGCCACATTTCCGCAAAGCCTACACAAAAGGAATCCCCTTCTGTGCGCGGGGGCGGATCCCCGGCCCGGGCGGCACAGGGGTTAAGTTTGCTGCTCTACAGTCCTGGCTCGCACGGAGGCCACATTAAGT
>JAXKHW010000167.1:0-6012 GCA_036549635.1 Collinsella sp.
CATCATCAAGATGAAGGACGCCCGCAAGGCATATGTCGATCATGCCATCAACACGCTCGACGGCCTTAAGCTCGACGGCTTGGTTGTTGCCGTCGACTGCGGCCACGGCGCTTCTTGCCAGACCACGCCCGCCGCACTGCAGCGCCTGGGCGCCACGGTCCATGCCATCAACACCGACTACTGCGGCACCGACATTAACGTCGAGTGCGGCTCCACTCATCTTGAGCCCTTGCGTGAGCTCGTACTGCGTACCCACGCCGACATCGGTCTGGCTCACGATGGCGACGCCGATCGCGTGCTGTTCGTGGACAGCGAGGGCAACGAGATCGACGGCGACTACATCCTGGCCATCTGCGGCTCTGACCTGGCCGCTCGCGGTAAGCTCGCCAACTCCGAGATCGTCTCGACCGTTATGTGCAACCTCGGTTTCTCCATCGCCATGAAGGAGCAGGGCTTTGAGATGGTGCAGACCGCCGTGGGCGACCGCTATGTTCTTGAGCGCATGCTCGAGGACGGTGCTGTCATCGGCGGCGAGCAGTCCGGCCACATCATCTTCCTGGAGCACAACACCACCGGCGACGGCTTGGTGACGGCCCTGCAGCTTCTGGCCGTGCTCAAGCGCACCGGCCGCACGCTCACCGACCTTGCCGGCATCATGAAGAAGTACCCGCAGGTGCTCGTCAACGTGCATTCGGACAACAAGGCCGGCCTGGACGATTGCCAGCCCATCTGGGACGCCGTCGCTGCCGCCGAGAAGGAGCTCAACGGTCGCGGCCGCGTCTTGGTGCGCCCGAGCGGTACCGAGCCGCTGGTTCGCGTTATGGCTGAGGCCGAGACGCACGAGCTGACCCAGCGCGTTGTCGACGACATCGTCGAGGTTGTCAAGCGCGAACTTCCCTAATGGTCAATATCGGGTGCCAAGTGGTAAACTGTTAAGGCTATTTTGATTGATTGGTATGTCCGAGGGGGAGCATGTTCACTAAAGTCCTGAGGTCTTTTGGTATGCGTGGTCGAGTCCTTACGCTGGATGCTCCCATCTCGGGCGACGTCATTCCGTTATCCGAGGTCAAAGACCAGACGTTTGCTACCGGCCTTTTGGGCCAGGGCGTGGCGATTCAGCCTACGGGTACACGTGTGATTGCTCCGGCTGACGCTAAGGTCGAGGCGATTTTTCCCACGGGTCATGCCGTTGCGCTCAACACGGTCGATGGTCTAGACGTGCTCATCCATGTTGGTTTGGACACCGTTCAGCTCGAGGGCAAACATTTTACTGTGTATGCGCAAGTGGGTGACATCGTCCATAAGGGCGATGTACTCATCGAGTTCGATTGCGAAGCGATTGCTGCCGAGGGCTACGATGTGACGGTTCCCATCTTGGTTTGCAATTCCGTTGAGTTCTCGAGCATCAAGGGCTCTGTTGGAGAGCATGTCGAGGAGATGGACCAGCTCATCGTCGCGCGTGAGCGCTAGTCGCTCCGCTTGGCCTTTGGCCTACAATTCAATCACGTTTACGGAGGGCGCCCTTGAAAGAGGGCGCCCTCCGTGGCAAGATGGAAAACGTCCGAAGCTAAACAGCTTTGGGTCGCCGTGGACGGGCAGGGGCCTCGACGCGGTTAGACACGAGACACATACATTACGCGACCTCGCCCTGGTGGCCGCACACGTTGGTTGCGGCCGACGCGGGCCGCGGGCAAGTGCTTGTAAGGGGAGCCTTGCCTCTCTTGTACGAGAAAGGACGCGTAATGAAAATCATTAAAGCTAAAGACTACGAGGATATGAGCCGCAAGGCCGCTAATATCATTTCGGCCCAGGTTATCCTCAAGCCCGATTGCGTGTTGGGTCTTGCCACCGGCTCCACCCCGATTGGCGCTTACAAACAGCTCGCTGCTTGGTACAAGAAGGGCGACGTCGACTTTGCCGAGGTCAGCACCTATAACTTGGACGAGTATCGTGGTCTTTCGCACGATGATCCCCAGAGCTATCACTACTTTATGCGCGAGAACTTCTTCGATCACATCAATATCGATCTGAACAACACACACGTGCCCGATGGCTCCAACCCCGATGCAGCTGCTGCCTGCTCCGAGTACGACAAGATCGTCGCTGCCGCCGGTTACCCGGATCTGCAGCTGCTCGGCATTGGTAATAACGGCCACATCGGCTTCAACGAGCCCGATGACCACTTCTCCAAGGGTACGCACTGCGTCGACCTGACCGAGAGCACCATTCAGGCCAACAGCCGCCTGTTCGACAGCATCGATGATGTGCCCCGTCAGGCTTACACCATGGGCACCCAGACCATCATGTATGCCCGCATGATCCTGGTTGTCGCCAACGGCGAGGCCAAGGCTCAGGCTGTGCACGATATGTGCTATGGCCCGGTTACGCCCGAGTGCCCCGCTTCGATCCTGCAGCTCCACACCAATTGCGTCGTCGTTGCTGACGAGGCCGCTCTTTCGCTCTGCGAGTAACGCGACCAAGCGATCTGACATAGCTTTTCAAAAGGCCCTCGCTTTGCGGGGGCCTTTTTAGTGGACATGGGCCGTGGTGCATGCATGACGGTAACCTTGCCGCGTGCTTGACTGGTGGGTTCTAAATTATGCGATTCATTCTATAGCAGATTCTATGCACATTTGCCACTATAGAGTCGTAGGCGGTAGCGAGGAGTAGGCGAGTTGCGCAACTCAAATAAAAACAGCCGACTGCGCTACACTGCAAATGGGATGGGACATGCTGGCAAGCGCATTGACCTGCGCAAAGACCTATTGGTCGGGGGATAAGTTACCATCGGGCCTCGCTGTACAAAAACTTGCCAAACACGTACCGGCAGACAGCCAAAAACTCTAAGTCACGCTATTCACGGGGTGGCTCATATGGTCCTGCAGCTACGGTGTCCATATGGTCGAGTTGAGGAGCAGGTATGGTAAACGATCTGGGCAATACGGACGACCTCGAGTTGATGCCGACGAGCGGCGGCTATATGGTGCGGCGCGATCGCTTGATGAACGAGCTCATCGTTAAAGGGCGCAAGGCGGGAATCGTTCTGCTTTACGCGCCCGACGGGTTTGGTAAGACGTCGGTATTGCTGCAATACGTGCAGGAGGTTAAATCGGACCCCACGCGAGGGCCGGTTCGGATTATCGAGGCCGACCGCGCGATTGGCCGCGAGCTCTTTATGCAGCTCGAGGTTGTCGCCGATGAGCTTAAGGACAAACCCCATTCGCTCGTTGCGATCGACAACGTGCCCAATCTCGAGCAGCGCGAAACCGAGGACCTCATCGATCGAATCCGCAGCTTACGTGCTACGGGGACGGGGGTCTTTATTGCCTGCCGCCCCTCCAACCGATTGCTTATCCACGGGCTGGGCGATTCTGTAAAAGTCAATGCGCAGATGCTCAAGGTGCACGCCTATGAGTATTCGTCATGGGCCACGGCGTTCTCGATCAGCACATCGCTCGATTTTTATCGGCTCACGCAGGGTGTGCCCGAGCTGGTATCGGCCCTGCAGACGGGAATGTATGGACAGGGCGATGTTGCCGGGTTGCTCGAGAACGAAATCGTCAACGTGTACGGTGCGGCGCTGGCCGATCTCGCATCGCTCGAGAACAACCTGTTGTTTATCGTTGCCTGCTTGATGGTACTGATGGGCGAGGGCCACATTGCGGAGCTAGAGGCGTGCGGTGTGAGGCTTTCGATGGTCGACCAGTCCATCTTTGTGCGCGATTATCCGATTTTTGGCGTGGATCCGTCTGATCGCACCTTTAGATGTTTGGGTGCTAAGGACAATGCGCGCCTGAGGTTGCGAAAGCTTGTTGCCGAGATCCGTCCCGAACTGGTATCGCGGGCTGCTCGCATTTTGATTAAGGCAGGCAGATGCGATTTGGCCATGGACCTGGCCGATGCGTTTTTGGACCGCCGTGTGGTGTTGGAGCTAGCCGGGCAGTATGGGGCCGATCTTGCCCTGACCGGGCATGGAGGGGACATTTGCCGCGCGGCGTCGGGGATGATCAATGCGGAAAAGCAGGAGCAAGAGCCGGCACCCGCCGAGGCACTCGGCGTGTATCTGGCGGCTGTCAGCGTGTGCAATACAAAGCTCGCAAGGTATATGGCGTCCGTTATCGAACGTGCGGGCGATCAGGCGGCGCGCGAGCTCGACCCCGCTACCTGGAAAATAGCCCAGGCGCTCACTATCGCCTTTTACGGCGATAATGACCTGGGGCTTCCCGCCAACCCTGTTTTGCAAGAACAGACATCCTGCGAGGTGCTCGACATGCTGTCCGCGCATATCGAGGTCAAGCGCCACCTAACCGAGCGAGCGGAAGACGGCGATGTTCTCGCGAAGCTCAAAGCGTGCAAAGCCTATGATTGCGAGCTCGACATCGCGGAGATTCTCATACAGGCCGACCATATGCTGGCGGAGCTGTTCGACGGCTCGTTTGCTAAACCCGACGAGCGCGATGACAAGATGGCGCAGATACTCGAGGCGCTCGATATCCGCGGGCTTAAGGCGCCATCCATTTGGCTGCGTATGGTGCTGGCGGCGCGGCGCCTGCTCGCGGGCTTGCCCGTGACCGACGATGTGGCGTTTGGCGAGCTCGACCGCTTTGCGGTGCGTGTTCGCGACAATCAAATTCAGCTGTTTGGGCTATTGCTGGAGGGCTGGCAATCGCTGGCGGAGGGGCGGCCGGTCAACGCGAAGTTCCGCGCGGTCCAGGTGCTCAAGCTCGCCGACGAATCGATTACGTACATGCGCGAAAACGCGTTGCTGCTGGAGCGCGTGGCGTATCTGCGCAATACGTCGCTGGTATCGGTTCGCGAAGAGGCGGAGCTGCTCGACATTAGCAAGACGCAGGTCGGTGGCTCAGAAGCTTGGATCGTGGCGCTGCACCTGGCCGCTGCGGGCCGCGATAGCGATCTTGCTGCCTGGATGTCTATGAATCGCTCGGGGATTTTAGACCCATCGTATCGGCTTTTTGCGCGTCTTGCGATGCATTGCCTGGGCGAGCCTGCCGTTAGGATTCGCAAGAAGCTTCCGGTGCGCGAGCTGTCGCGGTATTCACTACGCGATGACTTTGAGGGCGAAAGCGAGCACCTGTTCCAGGCGGGCGAGGTTGAGGCTGTCGATACCATCGGTCATATTGAGATGCGCATGTTTGGCGCGTTTCGCGCCGAGCGCGACGGTTTTCCCATCACGGATAAGATGTGGCGTCGCAAAAAGGCGGCAACACTTGCCGAACGTCTTGCGCTGGGTATGGATGCCATGGTCGACCGCGAGACAATCGCCATGGAGTTGTGGCCCCATGCCGAGTTTAACGCCGCGCGCAACAATCTGTATTCGACGGTATCGCGCTTGCGCTCGGCTTTGGGTCCAACGCCGGATGGCAAGTCGTGTGTGCTCATCCAAAACGAGTGCATTGGACTCAACGGCGACTACGTTAAGACTGATGTTAGGCTCTTTGAACAGCTGAGCCGCGAGATCTTGGGAAATCGCATGGGTGCGAGAGGGCCTCACCTGGTTGAGCTATGTCTTAAGGTCGAGCAGCTCTACGCGGGCCCGCTGTATGTTCCCACCGGTTGCAATCCCACGTTCTTTACGCGTATGCGCCACATTATGCAATCCAAGTACATCGACTGCATGATTAGGGGAGCGAATGCCGCTCTCGAGGAAAATGACCTGCAATCGGCAATTTGGCTCGTGGAATCGGGGCTTCGCCAGGAGACGGCGCGCGAGGACATGGTTCGCTGCGCCATGCGCGTTTACGGTGCGGCGGGACGACGTCGCGATGTTGTTGAGCTGTACAGCGGCCATATGCACCACCTAAGAGAGCAGGTTCAAGGCGTGCCCGAGCCCGAGACAAGGCGTCTGTATGAGCGCCTGGTCGAAGGCAGACTTAAGCGCGTGCTTGTCGAGCGATAAAAAACGGGCGCCCGAATCAATCGGACGCCCGCAGGCTACTCGGTATGGCCAGTCGGTTTTAGACGAGCTTGATTTTCTCGATATCCTTGCGCGAG
>JAXKHW010000168.1:0-9402 GCA_036549635.1 Collinsella sp.
ACCTTATTCCGTACGGCTTCGACAAGGCTAAGGTCGACTATTCACTGCTCAACGAGCCGACTGATCACCAGGCCAAGCTTGTCCTCGTGACCGCCATCAACCCCACGCCTGCGGGCGAGGGCAAGACCACCACGACCATCGGTCTGGCCGATGGCCTGCGTCGTCGCGGCGTCAAGAGTGTCGTGGCCCTGCGCGAGCCTTCGCTCGGCCCCGTCTTTGGCGTTAAGGGCGGTGCTGCCGGCGGCGGCTGGGCTCAGGTCATCCCCATGGAGGATATCAACCTGCACTTTACCGGCGACTTCCACGCTATCGGTGCCGCCAATAACCTGCTGGCCGCCATGCTTGATAACCACATCCAGCAGGGCAATCAGCTCGGTATTGACGTTAAGCGCATCACTTGGAAGCGCGTCGTCGATATGAACGACCGTCAGCTGCGCCACGTCATCGACGGCATTGGCGGTAAGGCCCAGGGCGTGCCGCGCGAGGACGGCTTCGATATCACCGTTGCCTCCGAGGTCATGGCAATCCTGTGCCTGTCCACGAGCATCAACGATCTTAAAGAGCGCTTGGGCGAGATCGTTGTCGGCTACAGCTATGCCGGCGAGCCCGTCCGTGCCCGCGACCTCAAGGCCCAGGGTGCCATGGCCGCGTTGCTTAAGGACGCGCTCAAGCCCAACCTGGTGCAAACGCTCGAGGGCACGCCCGCGTTTGTCCACGGCGGTCCCTTCGCCAACATTGCCCACGGCTGTAACTCTATCATGGCCACGCGTATGGCGATGCGCTTTGGCGATGTTGCCATTACCGAGGCCGGCTTTGGTGCCGATCTGGGTGCCGAGAAGTTCCTCGACATCAAGTGCCGCATGACGGGCGTTCGCCCCAGCGCCGTCGTGGTCGTCGCCACTGCCCGCGCGCTGAAGTACAACGGTGGCGTCGCCAAGGCCGATCTCAACGAGGAGAACCTCGAGGCACTCAAGGCAGGCATGCCCAACCTGCTGCGTCACGTCGACAACATCCAGAACGTATATGGTCTGCCCTGCGTGGTCGCCATCAACCGCTTCCCGACGGACACCGAGGCCGAGCTTGCGCTCATTGAGTCCGAGTGCCAGAAGCTCGGCGTCAACGTTAAGCTTTCCGAGGTCTGGGCCAAGGGCGGCGAGGGCGCGCTCGAGCTTGCCGATGAGGTCATGCGTCTGATTGAGCAGCCGAGCGAGCTCAAGTTTGCCTATGAGGACGGCGCTGATGTCGCTGATGCCCTCGAGGCCGTTGCCACCAAGGTCTACCGCGCCGACGGCGTTGACTTTACGCCGGCCGCCAAGCGCCAGCTCGCCGAGCTGCGCGAGAATGGCTTTGGCAACCTGCCGGTGTGCGTCGCCAAGACGCAGTACAGCTTTAGCGACAACGCCAAGGCCCTGGGCGCTCCCGAGAACTTCCGCATCACGGTGCGTGAGCTCAAGGTTTCCGCCGGCGCCCACTTTGTGGTCGCACTGACTGGCAGTGTTCTGACCATGCCGGGCCTGCCCAAGGTCCCTGCGGCCGAGAACATCGACGTCGACAACGACGGCAACATCACCGGCCTGTTCTAAGCTCGCTGCTCATAGCCGCTTGCCCGCCCCGTCGCGCCTACCAAGGCCCGGCGGGGCTTTTTGATCCTTAGGCCCGCGCATGTCTTGTAGATACCGACGGACTCTGCCCATCATAGGCTTTTGCGCTGGTAGAATGCATGGATAACTTGATGCTTACAGGCGACGGAAAGGAATCGTTGCATGGATCAGGACAAGACAACCGTGATGGGCGGCTACGGTTCCGCGCAGGCTGGCGATAGCGCCGATGCGACCCGCGTTGTTCCCAACCCCGGTTATGTCGACCCCGCCGCGACGCAGCCTTCTGCCGAGCCCACACGAGTTATGGGCTATGGCGACGCGGCGCAGGACCCTTACGCTGCATCTTTGCAAAGCCCCTATGGCAACGCGGCGGCAGACCCGTTTGATTACGCGCCGCAGGATTCTTATGCCGCCTCGACGCCGAATCCCTATGATGACCTGCCGCAGAATCCCATTCCGCAGCCTCAGCAGACGACGTATATGCCTCGCACGGCGCAGCCTCGCTACGAGTCGCGCGAGCCGTATCGCGAGTACCCCAAGTCGATTCCGCAATATGGCGAGGACGAGGAAGAGGCGCCGTCGCGTTCGTCGAGCGTGATTAAGAAGATCCTCATCGTGCTGGCGATCTTCTTTGCGCTGTCGGTTGTGTTTGCCATCGTGTCGGGCATGCTCAACAAGCGAGGGAGTTCAACGGCCGATACCGCTGCCGAGCAAACCGAGTCCGCCTCGTCTAGCACCGTCGATCTGAGTGATATCCCGGGGCAGTACTGGTCCAACGCCAAGAAGATCCTCAAGTCGCGCGGCGCCGATCTTTCGAATGCCGTGGTCCTGACTGATGATGGCTCAACGCCCGTCGTCGATGCCAACTGGGTCGTTACTTCTGCCTACTATAACGACAACGGCAACCTCGAAATTCAACTCACGCACAAGAACAGTTCGGGCAACTCGTCCGACGGCCAAAGCGGTACCGACAGCTCGAGCTCCAATACGCTGGAGGACTTGAGCAACAAGGCGCAGGAGTTGGGAGACAAGGCGCAAGAGCTGGGCGATACGGCACAAAATCTGGGCGATACCGCGCAGAACTTGGGCGACATGGCGACGGATGCCTGGAACGCCCTACAAAACGGCATCTCGGGCGCGCAGGGAAACTAGCTGTTAAGTGGGCTACAGCTGCTCGGCCGGACGGTCGGGCGAGCTAAAGCCCGAGTCAAACGTAACGACGCATGAGGCATCGGGTCGGCGCTCGTGCACGATGCGCGTGACGAGCTCCAGCAGCTCCTCGTCGGATATGTCAAAGCCGTCGGGACGCACCAGGTCAAACGAAACGAACCCGTCGTGCTCGTGCAGATCGTGGATGGAGAGCGCGGGATCGATCTGCATGACGCCGCGCTTGACCCAGCCGCGCAAGTCATCGCCGGTTGTCGCGATGGGGTCGCAGTGCAGCGTGATACCAATGCCCATCTGGCGCTTGATGTCGTGCTCGATGGTGTCCAGAATCTCGTGGTGCTCAAACGCGTCGCCCTCGCCGGGCATCTCCACGTGGGCGCTGGCAAACTGACGACCGGGGCCGTAGTCGTGCACCATGAGGTCGTGTGTGCCCAAGACCTGCGGATAGGACATGATCTTGTCGCGGATTGCCTGGACGAGCTTGGGGTCGGGCGCTTGCCCCAGCAACGGGCTGATGGCGTCGCGCACCAGGCCCAGACCGCTGATGCAGATGAAGATGCCCACACCCAGGCCTGCCCAGCCATCGAGATCAAAGCCGGTCGTCTGCGAAATAAGCGCCGCCACCAAGACCGAGCCCGAGGTGATGACGTCGTTTTTGGAGTCCTGCGCCGTGGCGATGAGCGTCTCCGAGTCGATGCGATCGCCCAGCGTGCGGTTGAACGCTGCCATCCAGAGCTTAACGAGCATGGACGTAGCCAGTGCCGCAAGGGAAATAAACGTGTAAGCGGTGGGCGAGGGCTTGATGATCTTGGTGACCGACTCGAGAATCAGGTTGATGCCGACGGCGCAAACCAGGACGGCGACGAACAGGCCGGCTAGGTACTCGTAGCGGCCGTGACCATAGGGGTGGCCTTCGTCTGCCGGGCGGCTGGCAAGGCGGAAACCGAGCAGGCTCACAATGTTGCTCGAGGCATCGGAGAGGTTGTTGAAAGCGTCGGCGATGAGGGAGACGGAGCCGGCGAGCAGACCCGCGATGCCCTTGGCCAGGCACAGGGTGATGTTGAGGCCAATGCAGACGAGGCTTGCGGAAAAGCCCGCGTTGGTGCGGCAAGATGCATCGACCGGCTCGCTCTCGCTGCCGGGAACAAGCGTATGTACCAGCCGATTTACAAATAGCATAGCGGTCGTCCTCACAATCATGTTTAAGGGGATAGTGTAGCTCGCACGGGGGCGCCGTGCGCCGATGCTCAGAAAATGCAGCAATAGTCTGCCGGTGCTAACGAGCGAGCCTTCTCGTCTGCCTGGGTGGTCCATTTTGGGCCACATGGGTATGGGCATGTGCCTGCTTGCTCGACATACTTAATGTCGACAGCCCCTGTGCAAAGGAGGACGTTTCCATGGACGAGATGTTTGCCGTTAAATGTCAAAACTGCGGCGGCCCTATGTACTCGCACCAGGCTAAGCGCAGCTTTGAGTGCGCCTATTGCGGCACGGTGGTTCCGTGGCAGGCGGACGCCGGAGAGCCCAAGAGCGCTTTGGGTATTCGCCATACGCCGTTGACGGTGGTGGATGGACTGCTCAAACTCACGCATGTGTCGCAACTCGAGCGCCCGCAGGACCCGGACTGGTATTTCTTCAATGCGCACTGGCGCAATCAGTCGGTCCTGGAACATCTGCTGTGGGAGGATCGCGGCACGGCGCAGGAGTTCCAAGAGGCCACGCATGTGAGCATTCCTTGCCCCTTCTGCGGAGCGTCCTTTGAGGGCGAGTCAACGCAGCGTGTGTTTGAGTGCCCGTCCTGCGGCAATAAGATCGGCATTGCGGACCTGCTCAAGCCGGGGACGTTTAGCAAGCGCCTGACCATGGGCGTTGGTGCGGAGTATGTGCCCGAGCAGGGTATTCCCTGCGAAATCTCGCCGCAGCAGGCACGTGCCAACGCGCTGCAGCTGGTGCGCCAGTATCCGGATGCCTTTGCCGGGCACGACGTGGAAGACGCGATCCAAAACGACATGATGCTCTTCTATTTCCCCATGGCGCTGGCGGACTTGCGCATGATGGCGAGCTTCCCGGGCAAGGGCCTGAGCAAGGAGGCCTTGGTGTACTACGAGGTGCTCGACTGGGCATACCCCAGGGCAAACTACCTGGACGTTCGCCTCATGGGCATTTTGGAGCCGTGGGACTTTGCCAAGGTCGGTCCGTTCGATCCCGCCATGCAGGAAGGTGACTTTCGCGTTGTCTCAGTCGATGCGTCTACCAAGGACCAGGTGGTCATTGATAAGTTGGCGCTCGACGTTGCGGGCAACGACGCCGAGGCTGTACTGGGGCTCAATAAAAAGAGCATTCGCATGTGGGCGCGCAAGGCCCGCAAACATAAGGACGGCCTGGTGATGGTGCCGGTCTACTTTGTCGATCGTCCGGCGACAGACGGCCGCGATGGCGAGCAGGTGCGCATTGCCGTAAACGGCCAGACGGGCCGCGCGGCCGCGGTGGTGTTTAGCGACAAGCGCGAAACGCATATCGTGGCGTCGCTCAGCCCGAGCCTGCATCTGTCCGGCGAGAGCACCGTGCACGCCACGCCCGTCGAGGTCAAATACGTTAAATCGCCCTTCCTGTACCAGATCGTGCGCCGTGGAGGCGGCGAGCAACCGCGCCAGGTTGCAGCCGCCGTCGAGGGTTCCTACCGAGAGGAGAAGCCCAAACGCCGCGGTCTGCTGGGTGCGCTATTTGGGAAGTAGGGGAGTAGCACCGGTTGTTGCCGTAAGGTGATGGCCGGGGGTGCGGGGCAGCTCTCAGGAGTGCGGGCTGCCGTCTGATTGTTTGAGGGTGCCAGATGTAAATAAACAGTGGAGCGGCTGCAAAAGAGCCTCCTCACTGGGTAAAATCAGGTTGTGCCGCGGAACCCGCTCCTCAGCTAGTCACACTTCGGAAGCGCGGGCAACGCAGGTATTATCGTCTAAAGGGCCGGCTGCAACCGGCCCTTTTCTGTGGCAGCCAATGGACCCACATCAGACGAAGGCCGCGTCTTTGCCTGTCAGGTCACGCTCGCCAGCCACGGCTAGAATGTCGTTGCCGGCGTCCATGACCGGTATTGTTTCGTAGCGTGCGTCGCAACCGCGAGTGCGCCTGCGACGGCTGCGGTGGCTTCGGTCGCAACGTGCTGCTACCCTTGCGTTTCGCCATTAGTCGCTTCGTTGATGGCGCGGTACTCGGCGCTTAGTTCGCGCGCCAGCTCTTCCTTGCTTGGAAGATACGGCAGGTATTTGGCGGCAAACACTTGGTCGTTGTCTTCGGGCAGCGTGTACTCGACAATCGAATCGCTTTTGTCCGCGCAGAGCACGATGCCTATGGGCGGATTGTCGCCTTCGTTCATGAGCTCGCGCGTGTAGTAGTTCACATACATTTGCATCTGGCCCAGGTCCTGATGCGTAAGGTCGTCCGTCTTAAGGTCGATGAGCACGAAGCAGCGCATCAGATAGTTGTAAAAAACAAGGTCAATATAGAAATGGCGCCCATCAAAGGTGATGCGCTTTTGGCGCGCCTCGAAAGCGAAACCACGGCCAAGCTCCAGCAGGAACTTCTGAAGATGCGTGATGAGCGCCTGCTCTAGATCGCTCTCGCGAAACGTAGCATCGTCCGAGAAACCTAAAAACTCCAGTACATATGGGTCGCGGATGATATCCTCGGGGCGACGAGCCGGGGCGCTCTCTTGGATTTCCTGGGTGACGGCCTCTTTGTCCTTGCTGGTAAGTAGGCGCTCGCGGAACATGGTGTTGATCTGGCGTTCGAGCTGGCGCGTGCTCCAGCGAGAAACGGCGCATTCGTTCATGTACCATGTGCGAGCATCAGGGTCGGGAATGCGCATCAACCTGCGGTAATGAGTCCAGCTCAATTCGCTACGCAGTGCGTCGCGAATTGGAAACGCAAGAAAGAACTGACGCATATTGCGAAGGTTTGCGATGCCAAAGCCTCTTCCGAAATCCGCGGTAAGCCTTCTGGAGAGGCCTGCAATCAATGCCTCTCCATATGCTGCGCGCCCCTCTCCGCCCTGCTCATCAACAATACTTTTGCCGATCTCCCAATATGCCTCAACCATCGCAAAGTTAACGGCGGTATAGGCCTTGTTGCGAGCGGCGTTGAGAATCGAGGAAACCTGCTTGTAAAAAACTTCTGGCACGATTGCCGATTCTCCACGGTTTACCAGTTCGCCCATCACTGTCGCCCCACTTTCCTCTTGTGGAATGCATCTTTATCGCATTTAGTTTAAAGCCTCGCGCGGACACGAATTGCTGTGCTGTCTGGCACCTTCGCATGGGAGCCTTGCGGTGACTAAAATGTGACCATAGAGGCAGTTTTAGCGAACCCCACGGGAGTGACGCGTATGGACAACAACACGCTGCTATTCCAGGACAAAGGTTCGGGTAGGTATAAAGACGTCAAGATCTACCCCAACCGTATTGAGGTGCTCAAGAAGGGCACTTTTGGTGGCAAGCACACCGAGATTGTCTACCTTAAGGACATCACGGGGGTCAACAGGATCAAGGGTCGCGACGTTTTCCTGCGTAACAGGCTGTTGACCGCTTGCGTCTTTAGCCTGAGTAGCCGTGCGAAGGCCCAGGAATTTGTGAAAGCGCTGAACATGGTGATGTAGCCGATAGCGGCGTTCGGGCCAAGGTAAAAATCGGGGCGCAGAACGGTATTCTGCGCCCCGATTGAGTTAATGCGCCCAAAAGACTGGCTTGCCTATTCGTTAACGTCCTCGGTATTGTCGCGGTCACTGGCAAGCATTGCTGCACCTGCGACCGTTGTCGCCACGGCGGCAGCGGCGAGCCCGGCGGCAATGCCGGAGCCATCGCCCGTGCCGGCGAGTTTTCCGCCCGAGCTCTTGCCCTTGTTGCCCTTACCGTTCTTATCAGCGCTGCCTGCGTTGGAACCCGTGCCACCGTCGGTGCCGCTGCCGGTGCCGTCCGCACTGCCCGAGGCCGCTACGGTAAAGCTTGCGGCTCCGTCGCTGGCGAGCGTGTAGTTCTGCGCCGCGTTGCCCAAGAGACCGTTCACGCGCACCCAGTACGTCCCTGCGGCAAATGTTTCGCCCTCGGCCATCGCCGTTCCCGGAGCGCCGTTCGCGTCGTGCACAAACTCGAGCTGGGCCGTGCAGGCATCGGTTTCGAGCTTGCCCTCGAGTGATGCCGCAATCTTGGCGCGCACGTCTTCGCCGGCCTTAAGGCCTTCGAGTCCCTCAAAATGGGGCGTCAGCGCGCGTGGATCGATATCGATGGGCACAGAGCCCTGCAGCCCCGTAACGGTCTCGTTGCCCAGGGCGTCGACATCCACATATTCGATGGCAAACGCATGGCCCGAAGCCGCCACGTTGAGTACGTTGCTGCTGTCGACAAGGCGGAAATGACCCTCGCCAACGGTCTTGCCGTCCTGGAGCGAGGCGTCGCTCAGCGAGTTGCCATATGTCATGTGCATGCGGGCTGGGAGATAGTACGAAGCCGTCTGCTTGTGCTCCGTATCGTAATTGCGCTGATAGATGCTCCGGGCCAGCGCCGCATCAACAAAGTCGGATGCGATGATGCCAATGTGCTTGAGGTAATCTGACTTTGTATCCTCGATGCCGCTGGGATTGATGTACGGGCTCTTATACAGATGCTCGTTGACTACTCGTGCCGAGGTAAAAGGATTGCCTCCGTGCGACAAGCCCGTGCAGCTGGTGTAGTTGATAGACCAGCAACGCTCCTGGACTTGCACCTCGGCCCCGGCATCGTCCTCGACATCTACCTCGTTGCGCGTGCGCCCGGACGTTTCCTTCAGCGCATTATCGACCCAGCTGAGCTTGTCGGTTCCCGTGAGTTTGTACTTGTCCTGGGCGTATACCTTGGTGCAATAGGGCTCTTTGTCGCCTGTTTCCCCCGCGGCTTCAAAGCCCCGCGCGTCTTGGACGAGACACATAGTGGCGCTGTCGGAGTGAGCCTTGATCTTGTCATCCCATTCGGTGAGGTCGAGTCCCCACGTGTGGCCGCTTACGCTGTCGCCGGCGAGTCCAAATCGACGTAGCAGGACGATTTTTCCGCGCACCTCGCCCAGTGTGGGAACGCGGCTCGACGTATAGAACAGTTTGGGGTTATCGGCCATAACCTTGGCGAAGGCCGTCGTTATGCTTTCGTCGGTAGCCTCATCGTTGCCGCGCGATGCGAGCATGATGAGCGCTTCTGACGGGTTTTCGTTCAAAAACGTTTTGAAGTACCCGATGACATCGGAGAGATGCAGATAGTTCCCGTCTTTTTTGAGTAGGTAGAAAATCCCGTGGTCGATGCCGGGGTCATCGCCCTTTCCGAGCCGGATATCAAAATAGCGAATGCCTTCGAGCAGCTGCGTGGGAATGTAATCCTGCTGGCATTTTACTTGCGAGGATTGGGGCTCAGTGTCGTTGTCCACGCTGCAGGTGCCCGAATCGTGCGTGCCCGGGATGCTCAGCTCGTCGAGGAACTTGTTGTCGTCGACGTATTTCATCCAACATGGTCCGTCGACGTAGCTGCTGTACGTAATCCAGTCGAGGCTGCTAACCGTGGCATCGTTCTTTTTCATGTCGTAACCGATAAGTTCGAGCTCCCACGGAATGCTCTTACTCTTA
>JAXKHW010000169.1:0-5424 GCA_036549635.1 Collinsella sp.
GAACCAGATTATGGAGCTCACGCCGCTTAAGCGCTGGGCCACCGCCCAAGAGATCGCCGAGTGGATCTACTTTGTGGGCGTGACCAACCGGTTTATGACCGGGCAGAGTCTGTTGATCGATGGCGGCGAGGCTGGCCGCACACAATTTATATGGCCCGAATAGGAAACGCGCCCGATGGGAAGCCGTCGGGCGCGTTTTTGATGTATCGATTGTTAGCCGAGACAAGTCCAGTTGACGGGGGTCGAGCCGTGCTGTTCGAGTAGCCGATTGGCCGCCGAGAAGGGGCGCGACCCCATAAAGGCGGGGAGTTCTGCCGTGGCACGGTTAGCCGAAAGCGGCGAGGGGTGCGTGGAGGCCAGGCAGAACTTGCCGGTTGCCTTGCCCGCGCCAGTCGCGACGAGCTTACCTTCGACCATCTGCTGAGCAAAGCGGCCCCATGCCAAAAAGACTACCGGCTGGGGCAGCTGACAGCAGCGTTCGATAACGTAGTCGGTGAGCGTGCTCCAGCCCAGTTTGGCGTGCGAGTTCGCGGCATGCTCGCGCACGGTGAGCGTGGTGTTGAGAAGCAGGACGCCCTGCTGTGCCCATGGGGTTAGGTCTCCTGTGGCGGGAATGGGGCAACCCAGATCGGCTTTGAGTTCCTTGTAGATGTTGCGCAGGCTCGGCGGCAACTTGGTTTGCGTCGCGGGGACCGAGAACGACAGCCCCATGGCCTGGTTGGGTCCGTGATAGGGGTCTTGACCCAAGATGACAACTTTGACCTGGTCGGCCGGCGTGTAGGCGAGGGCATTGAGGATGTCGTCTTGTGCCGGGTAGATAGTCTGCTCGGCACGCAAAAGGGCGATGCGCTCGAGCAGCTGGTTCGTCGTGTCACGTACCGGCTGCGGCGCATCGCCCAACCAAGTTGCTATGTTGCGGTCGCGAGTTGCGGTGTCCATGGGGCTCCTTTATGGCAGATGCTCTGTTGGCATCTATTGTAAAGGCGTCCGGAGACCTTTATGCCGCGGCTATAAAAGGTGAGGCGCTTTACGAGGCTCGCTCGGGCGCTCCTGCCATGCGGGTATGGTCGTGAGCATGCGCATGAAGTCGCGGAAGCTGCACGGTTGCCACCATGACGCCGGTGAGGATGAGGGCGGCGCCAAAGAAGGCGATGGGGCTTAGGACCTCGCCAACCAGGAAGAACGAGAAGACGGCGGAGCAGACCGGCTCGAGCGAGAAGGCGAAGCCGGTGGTCTCGGCGGGCACGTGGGGCTGCACGAGTGTCTGAGTGATAAAGCCGTAGGCGGAGCAGATGAGTGCGAGCGCGACGACAACGACGATCTCGCTGGGCGTGCCGGGAAGCGTGAAGCCGCCAAAGGTGAATGCAGCGATGCCCGAGAACAAGCCGCCGAAGCCCAGCTGCCAAACGCCCAGAGCAAGCGGATCGACTTCTTCGACAAAGCGCTTGGCCACGATAATGTGGCTGGCATAGATAAAGGCGGAGAGCAGCATGATGAGCGCGCCCGGGTTCAGGCTGGTGAAGTCGGCGCCCGAGAGCAGCAGCATGCCGCAGGTGACGATAGCCGTGCCGACGAGCACCTTGCGCTCGGGGGCGCGACGCAGCAGGGCGGCGTTGGCAAACGGCACGATCACGACCGTCAGGCTCTGCAAAAAGCCGGCAGTGGAGGCAGAGGTGAGGCTGGAGCCCAGGCACATGCAGGTGAGCTCGGTTGCCATGATGGCGCCGATGATGGCGGCGCGAACCATAAGGTCGCGGTTGATACGGAAAACACGCTTGTGGAAGAGCAGCAGACAGGCCACAAAGGCGATGATGCAGCGTAGCGCGACGATACTCGTGGCGTTCATGCTGTCCATGCCGATTTTCATGAGGGGGTACGAAAAGCCCCATGCGACGGGAACGGAAAATGAGAGCGCGATTGCTTTTTTGCGATCCATGGGACTCCTTTTGTTACAGAACGGTTTCGCACAAAGGATTCTGCTCCCAGATGTGGATGTAGTAAAGCGAATGTATCTTCAGTATGATTAAGAAATGCTAAAGTAGGCACGAAAAGCGCTGGCAAAACGTTTTACGGCTGCATTGATGCGGAGGCACGATGGCATCGCGGTATCAGATTGTTTGTATGGTGGTCGATTGCGGCAGTCTGAAACGTGCGGCGGACGAGCTGGGCTATACGCAAAGTGCGGTGAGCCAGGCCGTCAAGGCGCTCGAGCGCGAGCTGGGCACCACGCTTATCGAGCGCGGCAAGCAGGGTGTCTCACTTACGCGCGACGGTAAACAATATCTGCCGTACCTGCGCCAGATTGTGACCGCCGAGGCCGAGCTCGAGGGCAAGCGCCAGGAGCTGCTGGGGCTCTCCTCGACCGATATTCGTATCGCGACGTTTACCAACGTGAGTCGAACCGTGTTGCCACGTGTGATCCGCGATTTTGGGGCCCTGCACCCGGGCGTGCACTTTACCCTCAAGCAGGGTGATTACACGCGCAACGCCCAGTGGGTGCACGATGGCGTGGTTGATTTTTGCTTTACGGCGCGCGGATTTACCGCTGGGCTCGAGAAACGCGTGGTCTATCACGATGAGTTGGTGGCACTGTTACCGGCTGCGCATCCGCTGGCGGCAAAGGAAAAGGTGACGCTCGCCGATCTGGCGACCGAGCCGTTTGTGCTGCTGGATGAGGGCGAACAGAGCCTGGTGCTCGATGCATTCGCGGCGCATGGGCTGTCGCCGCACGTGACGAGCGAGGTGACCGACGACTACACCATCATGGCGATGGTGGAGGAGGGCCTAGGTGTGAGTATGCTGTATCGCCGTACCGTCGAAGGCATGCGGGCC
Organism: Collinsella sp.; assembly: GCA_036549635.1. Classification (GTDB taxonomy): domain Bacteria; phylum Actinomycetota; class Coriobacteriia; order Coriobacteriales; family Coriobacteriaceae; genus Collinsella. Next base: position 2,833 of record JAXKHW010000169.1, read on the forward strand.
GATATTCGCGTACGTCCCATCGTGCATGCCCCCTCGCGCGATGTGGTGGCCGCCTGGCGCAGCTGGGACACCATGCCCATCGCCACGAGGCGCTTTATCGACTATATGAGCTCGCATATTGTCAATTAATGACTGGCGTGGCGTTGAGTGCGGCGTTTAGCGGGCTGTCGCTTTGGCTTTGGTGGCGCGATAGGTGCGTGCCGGGTGGCAGAGTAATACCGCTACGACCATAAAGAACGCCGTGGTGCCCAGGCTGATGGGGTAAACCATCATGATGTTCGCAAAGGTGCGGAAGTGCGGGAACACGCAGAACACCCAGTAGAAGCGAATGCCGCAGACGCAAATCATGGTGATGAGGGCGGGCATGAGCGAGATACCAAAGCCGCGCAGGTAGCCGGACATGTTTTCGTAGAACATGCTAAAGGCGTACGCCGGGAAGATCGAACACACGCGGATATAGCCGATCGAGACGATGTTGGGATCGCTGTTGAACAGCGACAGGATCTCGCGCCCCAGGCTGACAATAGCGATGATCGTGGTGAGTGCAACGATACCGCCTTCGACCAGGCAGACCTTGAGCGTCTTGGTGCAGCGGTCGATCTGGCGAGCACCGTGGTTTTGTCCCACAAAGGTGGTACACGCCTGGCTAAAGCTGTTGAGCAGGTTGTAGCACACGTACTCCAGGCTCATGGCGGCGCTCGATGCTGCCATGACCTCGGTTCCCAGGCTGTTGATGGCAGACTGGATGATGATGTTGGCGACGGCAAAGACGGCGCTCTGGATGCCGGCGGGCAGGCCGATCTTGACGATGCGCTTGAGGGCGACGGGGTCGATAGCCAAGTCGCGCGGGGTGACACGGACGACGGAGTCGGTCTTGAGCAGGCGGACAAAGAGCGTAGCGGCGCTGACGGTGTAGGCGATGGCGGTGGCGATGGCGACGCCCGCGACGCCCCAGTGGAGTATGGGGACAAAGATGAGGTCCAGGCCAATGTTGAGGACGGTGGACACGGCAAGCGCCTGCAGCGGCATGCGGGTGATTCCGACGGAGCGGAAGATCGCGGTCTCAAAGTTGTAGAGCAAAATCGAGGGCATGCTCAGCAAAAAGACGCGTAGGTAGAGCGAAGCGAGCGGCATGGTTTCGGCGGGAACGTTGAGGGCGGCGAGCATGGGCTCGGCAAAGATCTCGCCCAGAGCGATGACGACAAAGCCCACGAGCGCCATTAAAATCGAGGTATGGACGGCGCGTTTGACCATGTTCTGATCGTTGCGGCCGATAGCGTTGGCGATGACCACGTTGGAGCCAAGCGATATGCCAATAAACAGGTTGAGCATAAGACTGGTAAGCGGAACATTGGAGCCGACCGCCGCCATGGCGAGGGTTCCCTGGTCGCCCGAGAAGTTACCGATGATGACCGTGGCGATGAGGTTCGACAGCTGCTCCAAGATGCTCGTGGCGGCCACGGGGAAGGCGAACAGGGGAATATTGCGCCACAGCGAGCCGGTGGTCATATCGATGTGCTTAGATGCGGTATCAGCCATACGCTCTCAATCTCTAACATGCTATATCGTGCTTATTTGCGCAGACGATGATACTCCTAATGCAACCAGTCGGCACTTAGGGACGTTCCTTTTCTGCCGGCAGCTGGGGACACTCCTTGTAGTCATTGGGGACGTCCTTAAACGACTAGTCATTCAAGAACGTCCCCAACGACTAGGTGGGGAAGGCGTGCGACAATGGTGTGCGTTGTGTTGTTCGCGCTAAGGAGTTGCCATGTTGTTGTGTCCCGTTTGCCATGAGCCGTTGGTGGACAATGAACGCGGTGCTGCATGCGCGAGCGGACACCGGTTTGACCGTGCGCGCGAGGGCTATCTATATCTGCTGCGCTCGTCCAAGAGCGGCGACTCCATGGGCGATCCCAAGTCGCAGGCACGCAGCCGTCGTGACTTTCTGAACCGCGGATACTACGCACCGTTGCGCGATGCGATGGTCGAGCTGGTGCGCAAGCAGGTGTCTGGGCGTGCTGCGTCTACGAGCGGCCCCATGACGCTGCTCGATATTTGCTGCGGCGAGGGCTATTACACGAGTGCCATGGGCGCGGTGCCGGGCGTGGGCGCTTACGGGTTCGACTTGGGCAAAGAGATGGTGCGCCTGGCCGCCAAGCGCGGCGATGCGACCTATTTCGTGGCCAACATGAAGGACATCCCCGTGGCGGACGGCGCCTTCGATATGGTGACCGAGCTCTTCGCTCCCTTTAACGAGCGCGAGTTTGCCCGCGTGCTGGCGCCAGAGGGCTCACTCTATACCGTGGTGCCGGGTGCCCGTCATTTGTTTGGGCTCAAGGAGGTGCTCTACGACACGCCATATCTTAATGACGAGAAGCTGCCGCAGACCACCGAGCTCGAGTTGGTCGGAACGCAGCGGGTGTCTGCGAATATTACGCTTCAGACCCAGGCGGACATCGAGGCGGTGTTCCAGATGACGCCGTACTACTACCGCACGCGCCCCGCCGACAAAGAGCGCCTGGCAAACCTCGATACCCTTCAGACTGACATCGACTTCATCATCGCCGAGTACCGCCACAGCTAACAACC